>NZ_SFBO01000147.1:0-22742 GCF_007095705.1 Microcystis sp. Msp_OC_L_20101000_S702 | reverse complement strand
CTAAAGGGTTTCTGACAATTACCGCACTTAAATTGACGACGATTAACTTGTAGGTACACTGGTTGACCTGAGATTGGTAAATCTTTGACTAAATGTCGATGATTTTGGTGGAGTTTATCGCTCTCTAACCCACAACGAGGACAGATTGCTTTTTGATTTTTCGATTCGACTGGTCAAACTATACCGATATTTTCTAGGTGTCGATAGCCTTGAATACAGGTTCCTTGTAGGTTCAAAAATTTGTCAAGTATCATAAGTAAAATAATCTCGTTTTTGGCAATTATATCAAATCTTAACTCAATTGTCTATCTTTTGGCATTAACCTGTTTGTGCCTTAAGTCTTTCCCTGTATGGATTTCAGCTACTTTTGAGCTTAGTTACTCTCATCGAATTTTATTTTAAGTTAATTATTTGCATAACAATTCCCGAAGAGCCCTATTTTTTCATAATTAGGGGTTTCAAGACCCCCCTAGCTGGTGCCGAGAAAACCTTCACCAGCTAAGTATTTTTACTCAAGTCTCTGGAGGGGGACAGCTTATGTGACAGTTGAGGGTGCGGAATGTGGGTTTGATAATGTACCTTTTGGGCGAACGCAGTTCGCCCCTACATTGTGGACAAAATCCGTTACTGTAGGGGCGCAAGGAACCTGCGCCCTCCGATAGGAGGAGAAATAACAGGCTGATAGCTTAATGCTATAAATCTTCTTCTACCAAAGCCTCCACCCGTCCTGTTTTCACCGCATCCACCAAAGCGGCGTGATCTCGTTCTGTCTGATCGGCATAAGCGATCGCAAATTCGCCCATGGCTAGATCGAACTGATCTCCTTTCCCCAAATAACCACTAATAGTGGCCGCATCTCCAGATTTAGCGTGGGCGCGGGCCAAGGTCCAGCCACAGAACTCGGCGTAGCGTTGCAGTTGGACGGCCGATACTCCTTCAATGGGTAGGGAAAACTTCATATCCCGCAGTTGCCGTAAATAGAAGTCGTTGCCCCCTCTTCCCCGGGTCCAGCCCAAAAATATGTCGCTAGAGGATTGCATCAATCTCTGGCCTGTAACTACCCGTTGTCCCTGATTTTCGTACTGGCTCTTGGCGGTATAGGGTTCCAGAACCGAAGGGCGGGCTTCCTTAACTTGTAGGATGAGGGGATGGTTATCTTCCGAGAACAATAGGGCGATATAACATCTGGTGCCGACACTGCCAATGCCCACCACTTTCAGGGCAAAGTCCTCTAACTGGTAGCGATCGAACAAGACCCGGCGTTCCTCCGGCAGGGATTGGCGATAATCTTCCAGACCCTCGCGCACGAGAGTCTCCCAATCCGGTTCGTTGACATGGTAGAGAATAGGCGGCTGATCGACAAAGCGATTGCGCCCCCCGCTTTGGGTGACGATCTTGGGGTAGAGATGTTCGATGATGCGCTCGCGGGCCTTTGTCATCATCTGTTCCCGCAACTTCCGCGTCTTTTCGTCGGGAGCCATCTCGATCGCCTGTTCTGCTCCTATGCGCGTGTACCATACCTCTAAGGGACTGAGGCGAGAATATTCCCGCAGGTGTTCTCGATAGGAACGAGCGCAATTGATCGCCGCTGCCTTCGATTCTCGCTCGGATAGATCGCTATCCCTGCCGGCGATGACAAAACTGACCACGAGACGCTTGAGATCCCATTCCCAAGGCGCGGGCAGGGTTTCGTCGAAATCATTAATATCGAAGACTAAATTGCGTTCGGGGGTGCCAAAAAATCCGAAGTTCAACAGGTGGCAATCCCCGCAGGCCTGCACGATAATGTCGGTTTTGGGAGTGGTGGCCAGATCGTAGGCCATCAAGGCAGCGGAACCGCGCAGGAAGGTAAAGGGACTCCGCAACATTCGTCCGTAGCGGATGGGAATCAATTCCTGTAATCGCCCCCGATTTGATGCTTCGATGATTTCGATCGGCTCTCGACCAGCTGCGGGGGGTTGCCAGATAGCGTGGCTAGAACGCGGCAATCGCTCCCGCAGGGATTTACCGATCTGGATGCGTTCTTCCCGTGAACGGAATCGAGCTTGAGAAGGTGAGCGGATCGGGGTTTCTATTTGGTGGTTCATAGCGACTTTTTCCCCTGAATGAGATTACATCCCTTGCTGTTAGATGACTAAATGAATACAAGCAATAGGAAATAGATAAGTCAATAGTTACGGTTCCCCTTCTGGGATAACTTTCTAACATTTCCCCCCTTAGAGATAGCTTCTGATGCTCGGTTCAACAATTAATCTTCGCTCGTTTCTTATCTGGGGAAGATCAACCTCATCAATGATAGATTTTTTTCTGAAATGGCTATCGCTTAAATTTGCTTAACTTTTAGCCCAATGGCAGCTCTACTGTTTCGATTATATCTTGCTCAAAAATTGCTGGCGGGATAATCTTAACAAAATTTTATCTAATGTTCAGCCTTCGGCCAGGGGCTAAAATCTCGCTCTTTTGTCGGGAAAAGGGGGGACTATTCCGGGTTAAAGGTGAAAATTTTCCCCTTGCCCCAGTTCTGTAGGAAGTTTTCTGTTTATTTTTTTGGGTAATGATTTGGTAGTATTAGTTTAAGTCTGTCAACCGAGAATTTACCCCTAGATTGTCTAGGAATGAACGGTGAAAGTGTCAATATTGAGGCTCGGATGATTGGGGTGAGTTACGATGATGAAACGCCTCGATCGCTTTCTCTAGGGTTGGATAAATACGTTCGATTGAGATCGTCTCGGATAGGTCTCCTTTTTTTAATTGCTGATCTAAATCTTGCTTCATCCGTGCCATGGCGAAAGTAACCATCGTCATATCTTCTCCTGTCATCGAAAATGTCTCGAAAATCTCGCCACCGGATCAACTGCCGGTAGGAATAATTTTTCGCTGGTTTAACCCGGTTTTTTCTAGAACTGAGAAATTTATTCGCCAAGATATTAATGAAACCAAATTAAATTGTATTCAGTAAGGATTAGGGGAAATCCTGTTAGAGAAGCAACCCTCTGGGGGAGTTAACTTCTTAAACAATTCATCTACCTTGACTTCTAACGTGCCTAGGGTGATGGGAGCGTCAATTGATAAATATTCTCTAATTTCTTAAGCCATAATTAAAACTCAATAACTTTAACCAGAGGCGAGGATTGTCTTTTTCTAGCCAGCTTTGGGAGTTTTTTAACCATTGGGGAAACCAGGAACCAAAAAACAGATTTTTGACTCCATCAAGGCTAAAATCGAGATAGGAACCCAACCAACGTATTAAATCCTGACTGCCGGCCATTTCTGCTATCCATAACAGTAAAGCTGGGTTTTTTCTGGCCGCTTTAATTGCTAAACGGCTAAAGGTTAACCAATCGGTTTTATCCTTAATAAAGGTTTCAGAAACCTCCGGCGGTTCGTCGGCCAATAAACCGAAAAATGTGTTTAACATGGCGTTAATTCTTTGGGGTGGTAAAGTTTTTCCCGTGGGAACCATCATTCCTTTAGAAAATAACCAAGTTACCGCCACATTACTTTGATAAGCTCGCACATTTTCTAGGTCTTTAGCTGTTAGTAAATCATGTTTTAATGCCATATCCAAAAGATGGGTTAAGCGCTCTAAATTACGCACCAAAGAACCGAATCCAGTAAAGATTAACGGTGATTGCAGGGAGGCGGCATCACCGATGGCTAAAATGCGATTAAAGGAGACAATTCGATCTTTTTTCCCTGTGCTAAAATGCCCTGGTATATAACCAAAGGTGGGTTTTTTCCAGGTTAATTTTTCTGGGTCACACTGTCGATATTCGGGCAGAATAGTAAAGAAATCTTCGTACATTTCTAACAGAGACCCGGGGTTATCGGGATGGACTTGATGATAGTGAAATAGATAGAAGGTTAATTCTTTTCCTTCCCCCGGAAATAATTCCCAAATTAGTTGTCTGCCTTTAGAAATATCGCCATGGGAATTTAAGACATCGCCATAGTGAGAATCCCACACCACCGGATCGAATCCTTCTACTACTGCCCCCACCGTCGGACAGACACTATCAAAGGCACGCACTCCGTTTAATTGCCAAGCAATGGGGGAAGCAGAACCCATAGCATCAATCAATAAACGACCTTTTATCTGTTGAATTTCCCCACCATGATTAAGGGTGACAGTAACACTATTGGCGGTAATATCAGCCTTGATAAATTCGGTTTGATCGAGAATTTTACCGCCATGATCCTGTAATTTTTTACCGCAGGATTGCAGCAATTGATCGGAATTAATGGCAATATTTAAAACCGTGGGAGTATGGAGAATTTTGGCTTTTAGACGGGGGGGATTATTGCCATCAAAAAACTTATTAAAGCCATCGATGTATTCTTGGAAGATTAATTCCTCGAATTCTTCGGCCGTAAATAGACCTAAATTAATTAAACTTTGAAACTCCGAGCGAGAGATATTCCATTCCCGATTCATCCGTCCGAAAGGCAGTCTTTCTACTAAGAGGACTCGATAACCTAATTTGGCCATCTGTGCCGCATGAATTGCCCCCAAGGCACCACCAATATAAATTAAGTCGTAGGTGATGGGATGATCATTTTCCTCACTGCTAGAGAAAATTACCGGCTGCGGTTGTTGGGGATTTTTGGCACTGTCGCGCCAACGTTTTTCCCACCAATACAAACGTTCTAAATCCGCCTCTCCTTGGGGCATTTTGCGGAAGTAGTGAACCGTTAGGGGATAGTCCGCTTCTAAAGCTGTAAAAATTGAGTGATTTTTTTGATCGATATTTGGTATCGTGTTATACTGCGGCGGAAAACGCTTTTGTAAAGCTCGATCGAGCTGCCGAGTCAGGGGTGTTTCTTGATCATGCGATCGCTCACCCCAGCGGAAAACTTTTAAATAAGTAGTCCGTTGCAGCGTCCAGACAAAAATCGACAATTCGATCGCCTCCGATAAGCGCAATCTCACCCCGTTAGGTGTATTTGTCTTGACACCGTTTGCGGGTTGCCAATCGGATTGTAACCAGTGACAAACGGCGATCGAGTCAGGAGTCGGAATTTCTCTGTAAAGTATTTCTCTCATCTTGATTTAGCTGTTAAACCCAAAAATCGTCTGATTACGCTAGACTACACAGAAAGTTTTCTGAAAAAAGTTTAAAAAACTTTACATACCTAGATTAATACACAGCCTACCCCATCTGATTATGAATTATCCCATCCCGAACACCCCCGAAGAAATTGCCGCCCTCCGACAGCGTCCCGTCGATGAGGAGATGATCGCTGCCGTGATTGCGGGAATTATTAGAATGGCCCACGCTCAGGGTCAATCCCTCGATGATCTGACTGAAGAAATTCTCGCAGAAGACCCGATTTTAGATCAAGTGCAACGACGTTGGTTAAGTCAGCTTTTCACTAATGCTTGGCAAAATTTAGCTGGATGGGTGTAATTGAGCGATGGAATGGCTAACAATCACTCTCGCTAGTGTTTTGACCCTGTTAACTCCCGCAGGGGCAATTATTGATACGGTTTTAGCCCATACCCTTCGCTCCCAAGTCCAAAAAGTGGAACAATTGGCCGTGAGGGTCGATAATACTCCCAATTATCAGGTTCTGCAAGGCAAAATCGATCGAGTTCGCATTTCTGCACGGGGAATTTATCCCCTTGCTGGTGTTCGCATTGAGAAGATCGAGCTAGAAACTGAGCCAATTAGCCTCGATTTGCGGCGATTACAGCAAAAAAACAGCAGTTTAGCCGCCGCACTGCGCCGACCAGCTGCGGGAGCATTGCATCTTGTCCTCACGGAAACTAATCTTAATCAAGCTTTACAATCGGCAGCGGTCAAAGAACAAATTCAGACCCTGATTAATAATCTGATTCCCTCTAGGGAAGAATTTGGTAGCACAAAATATCAACTTAGTCAAGCAAATTTTAACTTTCTTAATAATAATCGAGTCGCTCTCAGCCTGCAGCTAGAGACCCAAAGGCCGGACGAACCAGCAGCCACCCTCAATCTGAGCTTAGAAGTGGGATTTAAGCTAGTGCAGGGGCGAAAAATCGAGCTTATTGACCCCACAGCCACTCTTAATGGTCGTCGCATCTCCTCGCGCCTTCTCAAGGGGTTTGCCGAGGGTATATCCACCCAGTTAGATTTAAAAAACTTCGAGAAACAAGGAATTATCGCCCGCCTTCTCCAATTACAGATTGACGATGATAAGCTAAGTATAGCGGCTTTTGGCAGAATTGAACCTCGATCGGGGAACCCCAATTAAATTTAACGGTCGGAAAAGATGAGATGGGAAGTGGGAAGTGGGGAGAATAAAAGCGTTCGACTGATAACTGATAACTGATAACTGATAACTGATAACTGATAACTGAATTATGCCTAGTTCTCGCTCTAGTGATAAAATCTCTTTGCCTTGGATAATTGGTATCGGCCTCGCTTTATTTACTGCTGGTGGGGCCACTGCTTGGTTTGCCGTCCATCACCTATCTTTCTCCCAGAAAACCAGCGAAAACCCGATTGAATCTCCCACTCCAGCGCCGATAAGTCAATCACCAATTGTTGAACCGGTTTCTCCCGGTCCAGTGGAGACAAGTCCAACAGCAACTCCTGCAGCTATTCCTGTTAGGGAAACTCGACAGGTTTATTGGTTAAAAGTGACTGATACGGGTAATCAATTAGTCAGCCAAGAAATTACCGTTCAAAAAGCGGATAGCCGCGAGCGAGAGTTAACAGCAGTATTGCAAACTCTATTAGCTGGTCCAAGTAATCCTCAGGATATGACTACTATTCCCCCTGGGACTAAATTACTTGATTTAAAAGTAGATAAAACGGGAATTAAGATTAATCTCTCGCGGGAGTTTGGCAATGATGATGGCCCTGATATGTTGATCGGTCGTTTGGCACAAATCATCTATACTACTACCACCGGGGATCCCAATGCCAAAGTCTGGATTCAAGTGGAAGGAAAACCCCTAGAATTACTAGGAGAAGGCCACGGTATTGAAGTTGCCCAACCGATGACTCGTAAGTTTTTTGAGGAGAATTATCAATTGTAAGTTTTCTGCGCTTTAAATTGTTGTTGCCATAGCAAATTGAGGTTAACTAGGGGGATTACTGGGGGGATAGGGAAAAAGAATTGGATAGGGAAGTTTAATTCCTTCTTGCTGATAGCGTCGGTGTAGGAGTTTAATAAATTCGTGTTTAATGGTGAGATGTTGAAAAAATTCTTCTTCTACCACCTTGAGATAAACCGTCAGCACAATGCTATAGTAATCGAATTTATGATAACGAATAAAGGGTTGATAGTCACCGAGTTGAGGTTGCAATAACTGGGCGATTTCTTGCATAACTTCTAGGGTAACTTTTTCGACTTTTTCTAAGTCACTATCGTAACTAATGCCCACTTCCACGGGAACCAGTAGGGAGTGATCTGGTAAACTATAGTTACGGAAACTAGAAGCAATGATCTGAGCATTGGGAATAACCAAAAGATTATTGGTAATTTCTTCGATTACTGTGCATCTTAAATCCACATCTCGCACATAACCAGCTTCTCCCGTTCTCAGTTCAATATAATCTCCCGGTCTAACTTTTTTGGAAGTGATAATATTAATCCCTGACATTAAATTAGCTAGGGTATTTTGGAGAGCTAAACCGAGGGAAACACCCCCAATACCAAAGGCAGTAAGCATCGGAGTTATCGAAATGCCAATCGAGCTTAAAATCAGCAAAAAACCGCAGCTAAAAATCAGAACTTTGGCGAGAAATTCAAATAGGGAAGTTAGGGAAGAAATGCCATCATCTCCCGTGGTATAAAATCGTAATATTTCCACGGATAATTGAGCAATAGCCCAAGTAGCCGAAGCTAAAAAAGCCACTAGCAGCAATTTTTGGCTCAGGAGAATCAGGTAGGGAAAGAGGGGAAGATTGGGAAGGGAGAGGGCAATATTTAAACCCAAAAGTCCGAACCAAAGTATGCTTAATCCACGAAGGGAACGTAAAACCCCTTCCGAGAAACGCAGGTTTTTTTCTCTGGCAATCGATAAAAGTTGACTGACAACGCGCTTTTCTACGAGCCATCCCAACAGCAGGAAACTGAGGACGATGGTGATAGGTAGGATAATATAGGGCCAATCTTCCAGTCTGGTTAATAGGTTCATTGCTAGAGGTTTAGAAAAAGATGCAGTTTTGTCTTATATTATTCTCCATTTGCCTATCTCTAGCAGCGGCGGTGGAATTTTCGGGCAAAAAGTTGCAAAATGTAAAGAGAAACTCATCTTTCCTTTGGCGGCCTTCGTGAATAGTCAGTTAGTTAAACCAAAATTCGGGCTTTATCGATTCTTAATGGTTATAATCGTGGGTTTGTTGCTGATTAGCACCTTTTTAATCGCTTTTCATCTGGCTAAGATGTCGGATCCCTACATTAAGGAGGTGTTATCCCGACAAGGTAATGTGAGTCGCGGTTACGAAATCTTTCAAATTAACTGTGCTGCTTGTCACGGTCAGTTTGCTGATGGCATCGTCGGACCAAGTTTAGAGGAGGTTTCCCATCGCAAATCGAGAATTAGTCTGATTGAACAGGTAATTAGTGGTAAAACCCCGCCAATGCCCAAATTTCAGCCCGATCCTCAAGCTATGGCCGATTTATTGGTTTATTTAGAAAAGCTTTCAAAAAACTGACTTGAAAGAGGGTGTGGGGTGTAGGGAAGGAAACCTCTTTCATCTGTGGGGGTGAAAACTTTTTCATCGGGATTTACTCTTGGCTGACGTTGATGGTAAGCTAGGACTCGTTGAAACTGGGTGGAGAGTGACAGGTGGGGAATGGAGAGGTGAGGGAATGGGGAATTTCAACTAAAACCCCAACACCCCCCGCAACGCACACGCAGTGACCACCCCAAAACCCAACCCCTGAGAAACTGATAAATTTTACTTATATAGAAAAATTTTGCTTCTATTTGGGTACGCTAGTAGAGACACTTAACGATAAATACTTATGTCTTGGCATTTCCAAGTTGAACCTGCAATTATGCAAGGGGATTTCTGGCAAGTTAGTCAGTTTTACGAAGAACTGATAGAAAGAGAACCCTTAGAAATTAGTCATTATTGGTATTTAGGATTAGCCTATCTTTTGGAAGCTCGGGAAGAAGAAGCACAAGCTACTTGGTTATTTGTCTTCACTCAAGGAGATGAACAGGAGGTGATGCTGTGGACAGTAGATTTAGTCAATATTTTGGATGGGGAAGCACGCAGACAATTAGAGTTAGGCAATTTAGAAACCAGTTGGTTAATTCGAGGACATATTCGCGAGATTATTCCCGATAATGTTGATAATTTACTGCGGTTTATTTTATTAGCAATTAATTTGAATTATTTCGAGCAGGAGCAGTTACAAGCTTGGTTATTTGTTGATGTGTTAAAAACAAATAATTTCCAGAGTCTAGAGTTAAGTTTATTAGCAGAAGTTTTAGAAAAATTTATCGATTCTCAGATACCAGAAACCGTCCCTTACTTAGAGTCAATATTTCAATCTAACTATCAGCGACAAACTTTTATCAAAATAGTAGAAGCTAAAGTACCTTCTCTAGCCATTAATAATAAACCATTGGCTATTGATATTATTAATACTTGTTTAGCAGTAGAACCAGAGCAAATTTATCTGTTAGCTGCACTTTATCAATGTTATTTTGATAATCGAGATTTTGCTGCTGCTATCCAAGTAGCTAATCAATTAAAAACAAGTTGTCAAGGGTTTCCTTCTCAAGCTGTAGCTGATTATATTGCTCTTTATGTCAAATTATTCAGTGGTGATTGGGTCGATATTAAGGCAGATACTGAAAAATATACAGAATCCTTGCAAAAAAGTATCACTAATCAAGAATGTCCCAGATTATTGGATGCACCATACCTAACAATTTTATCCCCTCTAGTTTACCTAGAAGATAACCCAAGGAAAAACCGTTATATTAGTAATTGTGTTGGTCAACTTTTTCAGGAATATGTTCGCAATAATTCTAACTGTCATTCTTTGCGAAAATCGACTATTAAGGATACCAATAAAGTTCTGAAAATTGGCTATATTGCCCATACTTTATATAATCATTCTATCGGATTAATCTCTAGATGGTTAATGAAGTATCATGACTATAATGAGTTTCATGTCTCTTTATACCTAGTATCTCAAAAAGAAGATATGATCACTCAAAATGATTTTAAAAATCAGGTAAATGCTTGCTATCACTTACCGATTAATCCTCAAATGATTGCTGAAAAAATTAGTCAAGATAACATTGATGTTTTGGTAGATTTAGACAGTATCACTAATAACGCAACTTGTCAAGTTATGGCACTTAAACCCGCACCAATACAAGTGACTTGGTTAGGTTTTGATGCGTCAGGAATTCCCGCAATTGATTACTATCTTGCTGATAATTACGTTTTACCAGCAGATGCACAGGAATATTACCAAGAAAAAATTTGGCGCTTACCTAATTCCTATATTTGTGTGGATGGTGTCGAGGTTGCTTACCCCTCTCTCCGAAGGGATGATTTAGGGATTCCAGAGGATGCAATTAATTACTTAACCGTACAAACGGGGGTTAAACGTAACCCTGAAATTATTCGACTTCAGCTACAAGTTTTAAAGGCAGTTCCTAATAGTTATTTGAGTATTCAAGGGTTAAGTGATGCTAAATCAGTGGAAAAATTATTTTTCAAAATTGCCGAGGAAGAAGGAATTAATTATGAGAGATTAAAAATCTTACCCCTCTATCCCACAGGAATTTATCGAGCAAATTTAAGGATAGCTGATGTGGTTTTAGATACCTATCCCTTTACGGGAGGAATGACGACTTTAGATGTGCTGTGGATGGGGATTCCTTTAGTTACAAAAGTTGGTCAACAATGGTCATCGAGAAATAGTTATACTTTAATGGTTAATGCGGGAATTAGTGAGGGTATCGCTTGGAGTGATGAGGAGTATATCGACTGGGGGATTAAGTTAGGTAAGGATGAAAACCTGAGACGCAAAGTTATCGCTAAATTAGATGAATCTAGAAAAACTTCCCCGATTTGGAATGCACGTCAGTTTACTAAAGATATGGAAAGCGCCTATCGTCAAATGTGGCAAATCTATTGTGAAAGTTAATCAGGGAGAATTAAATCATGTCTTGGCAAAACGAAGTTAAAACCGCTTTAGAAAACAATCAATACGATATTGTTAGTCAGTTTTACGAAGAACTGATAGAAAGAGAAACCCTAGAAATTAGTCATTATTGGTATCTAGGATTATCCTATCTTTTACAAGATAGAGAAGAAGACGCACAAGCTACTTGGTTACTGGTGTTGAGTCAAGCAGCTGAATCAGAATTATCGGGGTGGATAGAAACTTTAACTCAAATCTTAGATGCAGAGGCAACCAGACAAGAAAATTCCCAAAGACTAGAGACGAGCTATCTAATTCGATTGCATCTACAAAACCTTAATCCTAGTTTTTTAAATAATCTCCTGCATCTGATGGAATTAGAAATACAATTCCAATTTTTTGCGATGGAAAAGTGCAATGATTGGTGTGTATTTGAACTGTTAGAGAATACAGCTACAGCAGCAATTAATCTTGATTTACTGCTGCGAGTGACGGAAAAAGTTTTAATCTACCCCTGTACTGATACCATCCACTTTTTAGAATTAGCAGCCTTACATATCAATAATCCAGAAATAATTGCAACCAAAGTTATATCAGCAATTGTCAATTATGCTTATCAACAAAAGCAAAGTGTATTTGCTATTAATTTGGTAGAGCTTTGTTTGCGCTTTCTCCCAGAGGATTTATACCTACAAAATAGTTTGTTTAATCTTTATAAAACCACCACTGTTGACTATAAAAAATCTCTAGAAATTGCTGATAATTTTTATAAAAGTTGCCAGACAACCACTGAAAAGCTCTTGGGAATTTCTCTGGTGATTGGTATTTTACAAGCTAAGGGAGACTGGGGAAATTTACCTAAATTTATCGATGAATTAATACAACTAATCGAGGGACAAATTAATGCTAAACAATTTAATGCACGTCCTTTTATTATTGACTCTATTTTAGGAGTTACTATCTGTCTTCCCTACTATCAAGATAATCCGAAAATCAATCGCTATTTACAAAGTAAACTAGCAGAAATTTTTCAAGCAGATGTAAGAACCCGCTATACCTATATTGCTCCTGTTTCTTCTCCAAAATCTCCAGCAAGAAAAATAAAAATTGGTTATATTGCCCATACTCTCCGTCGTCATTCTGTGGGTTGGTTAAGTCGCTGGTTATTTCACTATCATAATCGAGATAAATTTGAAATTTACACCTATTTTGTCAACCAAGCAGCGGACGAAATTACTGAAAAATGGTTTATAAATAACTCAGATTATAGCTATAACTTGCCAGCAAAAATTGAACAAATAACTGCCCAAATTCGTCAAGATAACTTAGATATTTTAGTGGATATTGATAGCTTAACCAATAATACAACTTATCTAGTAATGGCCTTAAAACCCGCACCGATACAAGTAACTTGGTTAGGATTAGATGCGTCGGGAATCCCTGCGATTGATTATTTTATTGCCGATAACTACGTTTTACCCGAAAATGCTGAAGAAATTTATTCAGAAAAAATCATTCGACTTCCCAACTCTTATTTATCTGTAGATGGTTTTGAAGTGGGTGTTCCCACTAGGAGAAGAACTGATTTAAATATTCCCGATGATGCTATTATTTATCTGACCGTGCAATCGGGATTAAAACGCACCTTAAACATGATTTATCTGCAATTGCAGATTCTTCAACAGGTTCCTAATAGCTATCTTTTAATCAAAGGTTTTGCCGACAAAGAAACCATTCGAGAATTATTTCTCAAAAGTGCTGACGAATTGGGAATTAGTCAAGATAGATTAAGATTTTTGCCCAATGATTTGCATGAGGAAACCCATCGCGCTAATCTAGGAATTGCTGATATAATTCTCGATACCTATCCCTATAGTGGTGCTACCACAACCCTAGAAACCCTCTGGATGGGGATTCCTTTAGTCACTAGGGTTGGTGAACAATTCGCAGCCCGCAATAGCTATACTTTTATGAAAAATGCTGGCATTAGTCAGGGTATAGCTTGGAGTGAGGAGGAATATGTGCAGTGGGGAATTAAGTTAGGATTGGATAAAAATTTGCGCGAAGAAGTCCGTTATCAATTACGTCAATCTCGTCATACATCTCCCCTCTGGAATGCCAAACAATTTACCAGAGATTTAGAAACTGCTTATCAACAAATGTGGAATATTTACAGCCTTTCTCATCAAGATGAAGTCTAACCTAATTTGCCATCGCCGACCGAGGACCGACTCTCTTAGGTTTGGTGGGTAAAATGTATTCTAAGATACAGTCCTGCTGGCGAGCGCGTGCAACGAACCACAAAGACACAAAGGACACAAAGATTGAACGCTCCTATATTAAGTTAAACCGATCACACAAAGAATAAGAGAGCCGAGGACTGACTCCCCAAAAGGAAAACTTTGTCCCTCATCATTAAGATAACTGCCATGGTTTGACTCACTCGCTCCCACTGGTATTATGACCACAGATATCATAATAGCTAAAGAAACTGCACGATTAGATACCAAAGTCCCTCACAGATAGAAGATAATCAATATTTATCAGTATTGGAAGCCTTCAGCATGGTTCATTTAACGCCCAATCCTAGCTATAGTTTAAGTCTCAAGATAGAAATCCCCAATCAAGCGGGAACCTTCGCTTCTGTCCTCAATGCGATCGCCGATGTCGGGGGGAATTTAGGGCAAATTTCTCTGATCGAACGCAATTTAAAGATTAGCACCCGCGAGATTATGGTTGATGCCGCTAGTACCGACCAAGCGGAACAGATTATCGCCGCGGTTAAAGCTCTACCGGATGTTAAACTGCTCAAAGTTTCCGATCGCACCTTCGATCTCCATCGTCGGGGTAAAATCTCCATTGAGAGTCGTATTCCCCTCACCTCCCAAGATGACCTGGCCATGGCCTACACCCCCGGAGTTGGTCGCATCTGCACCGCTATCGCTCACCAACCCGAACTGGTGTACTCATTGACCATCAAGGGCAACACCGTCGCTGTAGTGACCGATGGTAGCGCGGTATTAGGATTAGGAAATCTCGGGCCAGAGGCTGCCTTGCCAGTCATGGAAGGGAAAGCGATGTTATTCAAGGAATTCGCCGGAATTGATGCTTTTCCCATCTGTTTAGCCACCCAGGACCCCGAAGAAATCATCGCAACCGTCAAAAGAATCGCTCCGGTTTTTGGGGGTATTAACCTAGAGGATATCGGCGCTCCCCGCTGTTTTGAAATCGAGAAACGTCTGCGAGCGGAATTAAATATTCCCGTTTTCCACGATGATCAACACGGTACAGCGATCGTTTCCCTGGCTGCCCTGATTAATGCCCTTAAATTTGTCAAAAAATCGCTTGATACAGTCAAAATCGTCATTAATGGTGCGGGTGCAGCGGGAATCGCCATCGCTACTCTCTTTAAAACCGCAGGAGCCACAGATATAATCCTCTGTGATTCCCTTGGTATCCTCTCCCAAAACCGGGACGATTTAACCCCAGAAAAACAAGCTTGGGCCGTGGCTGCCAGTGGTAAGCTAGGGGATGCTCTCAAAGGCGCTGATGTCTTCCTGGGGGTGAGCGCACCGGGGGTATTGACTCCCGAAATGGTTAAGGGAATGGCTAAAAATGCGATCGTCTTTGCCATGGCTAATCCGATTCCCGAAATTCAACCGGAATTAATCAATGATTTGGTGGCCGTGGTGGCTACCGGACGCAGCGATTATCCCAATCAGATTAACAACGTTCTCGCTTTCCCCGGATTATTTCGCGGGGCCCTGGACTGTCGCGCTAGGGCAATCACCGATAATATGTATCTGGAAGCGGCCAAAGCGATCGCTTCTCTGATCACTCCTGCTAATCTCAATCGAGAGAATATTATTCCCTCGGTTTTTGATGGTCGTGTAGTTACGGCTGTGGCCGCCGCCGTTCAACACGCTGCTCGTCAAGATGGAGTGGCCGGGGAATAATGTAATTATGGTGCAGGAGGGTAAGTAAACCGTGAAACCGATCGATGATATTCCCGAAGCTTTGCGGGACAGCCAGTACAGAAAAACTACTAATCCTAATGGTCTCATAGCGATCGCAAGCGGTTTACTTGCTCTGGTGGGAACCGGCCTAATTGCCATAGCAGTCTTGAATCGTCCCCCTGCTACCGTAAAAAAACCGGTTATTAACCCCTCCCCCCCCATTAAAGCCACTCCTAGCCCCATTGAGAACATTCTAGGTCATTTACCCTATCAAGAGGCCCCGGAGACGGAATTAGCCCCCATTACTGGGGATGGTGCTATGCGTTTAAGGAAACCGGCAGCCAAAGCTTTTATCCAGATGCAGAGTGACGCGAGAAGGTCGGGGGTGATTTTAATGCCGATTTCTGCATTTCGATCGAAAGCAACCCAAGAAAAGCTCTTTTTTGAAGTTAAAAAACAACGCAATCAGCAAACTCGCAAACGAGCAGAAGTGAGCGCACCTCCGGGTTACAGCGAACATCATACCGGTTATGCGATCGATATTGGCGATGGTCGCGCTCCCGCAACAAATTTAAGTAGCAGTTTTGCTAATACTGCCGCTTTTCGTTGGTTGCAAAATAACGCTGCCCAGTACAGTTTCGAGTTATCTTTCCCTGAAAATAATCCCCAGGGTATTAATTATGAACCCTGGCACTGGCGTTTTGTCGGGGATAGTCACAGTTTAGAAACTTTTTATAAGGCCCAACAATTAGGAAAACAAAAATAGGATAACCTTATCGGCAATTGCGTCCTGTAGGGGCGAAGCATTCGGACAATAACCTATCGCTGAAACCAGAGATTTTCTATCCGAATGCTTCGCCCGTACTTTTTCAACTTTTTAGAAAAGCCAACAATTAGGAAAACAAAAATAAGATAACCTTATCGGCGATCGATGGCATTTTCTGGAATTAATTACTAAAATAGGATTATATTGTATTGTGAGTGTTTCTAATATGTCCAAGCCAGTAGAATACTTAACAAATGAGCAAGGGGAACGAGTTGGGGTTTTATTAGACTGGAACACCTATTCTCGATTTGCCAATTCATTAGGACTCGATGAAGATTGTTTGATTGGTTTGAGTGTGGATGAATTAAAAGCGCTGGCAAGTTGTCAATTGTCCCTCGTAGAGCAAACCCGTTTAGATGATTTAGTGACGAGAAATGCAGAATCTTTACTCTGCGCTGATGAAGTAGCTGAGTTAGATGAGTTGTTGGCAAAAACAGATCAATTAACAATTCTTAAAAATCGTGCCAGATATACGCTAAAGTGCTTGGAACAAGGTACGACGGCAGCGTGAGTGTTTATATTCGGATGGGGTTTTCCCTGTCTGACAGAAGAGAGATAAGCAGAAACTCCGATTCTATCTTGTAGGTCATGACCAAATCTTCTTAGCCTACGATTAAAATATTAGAAAGTTTAATCAGGGTTTCTTCTCGAACTAACAGACAGCATCAATGATTGACTGGACTCCCTATCTCAAATCAATCTCGGACTCGGAAAAGTACGCCCAGTGGGAGACATTTTACACCCTCACGGACGTAGAGGGAAAAACACGCCCAGCGAAAACTGCACCTTTGCTAAGGGATTTGTGGGTACAGACGATTGAAAAAGAACCACAAAACCGACAAGAAAGACCAGAAAGACCAGAAAAACCCGAAAGATTCACTGTTTTAGATGGTTTACGCAAGTATGCAACTAATCACGTTCTTTTAAAAGGTCGTCCCGGTTCAGGAAAATCGACCGCTTTAGCCAGATTATTATTAGAAGAATCCGTAGGAGCGCAAAGCTTGCGCCTAAATCAACAAAATCAGGCTAAAATCATTCAAATTCCCATTCTCATCGAATTACGCTTGTATGAAACCTCAATTCTTGATTTAATTTTACAATTCCTGAAACGCCATAAATTAATTATTGATAGTAATACCCTAGAAAGTTGGCTGTTAGAAAATCAGAATTTTAGACCATTATTATTATTTGATGGTATCAATGAGTTGCCCTCAGATACTGCACGACAGAATTTAAAAAACTTTCGCCAGCAGTATGCAGAAATTTCGATGATTTTCACCACAAGGGATTTAGGCAGCGACGACTTAGATATTGAAAAAAAGCTGGAAATGCTTCCCCTGAGCGAAGCACAGATGCGGGATTTTGTCAAGGCCTATTTGCCTGAAAAAGGCGAAGAAATGCTTAAACAGTTGGGAAATCGTCTCAAGGAATTGGCAGAAACTCCTCTGCTTTTGTGGATGCTTTGTTCAGTTTTTGATGATAATCAGAACAAAATTCCTGCTAATTTAGGCTTAGTTTTCCAGATTTTTACAGGAATTTATGACAAGAAATTAAAAGCAGATGTTCCTACTTACCAAGAATCGCGGGATTGGTGGCGAGAATTGCTGCAAGTGTTAGCGTGGAAAATGAACCAAGGGGAGTCAAAAACTGAGATTCAGGTGGCTATTTCCCGAACAGAAGCAGAGGAAGAATTAAGCAAATTTATCAAAAATAAAGGATTCCCAGAGTATTACAGTAAGCAGTGGTTAAAGGATTTACTGAAATATCATCTAATTCACCTAGAAGGTAATCATAAAATTGCTTTTCGCCACCAACTGATTCAAGAATATTACACGGCTGAGGAATTAAAGAAAAAGTTACCCCATCTCAGGGATGAGCAGTTAAAGTGGGACTATTTGAATTATCTCAAATGGACGGAACCTGTGGCGTTGCTGTTGGGGTTATTGGATAATGAAACCCAAGCAAAACGGGTGGTTAAGTTAGGGTTAGAGATTGATTTAAAATTAGGAGCGAGGTTAGCAGGAGAAGTCAACTTTAAGTTTCAAAAGCAGACAGTGGGGTTAGTGCTTGGGTTGGATGTACCGAAATGGTTTAAGGTGAAATTATTGGGATTAACAAAGTCTAATCAAGTTGTTAATGAGTTAAGTCAAGCTTTAGAAGACTCTGATTGGGGTGTTCGTAGGAGTGCAGCCGAGGCTTTGGCTGAGATTGGCACAGAAACAGCCACTGCGGGGTTACTCAAGGCTTTAGAACACTCTGATGATGATGTTCGTATGCGCGCAGCCTTAGCTTTGAGTAAAATTGGCTCGGAAACAGCCATTGCGGAGTTACTCAAGGCTTTAGAACACTCTGATGATGATGTTCGTATGCGCGCAGCCTTAGCTTTGAGTAAAATTGGCTCGGAAACAGCCATTGCGGAGTTACTCAAGGCTTTAAAAGACTCTGATTGGTATGTTCGTGGGAATGCAGCCTTCGCTTTGGGTAATATTGGCTCGGAAACAGCGATTGCGGGGTTACTCAAGGCTTTAGAAGACTCCTATTCGTATGTTCGTTGGAACGCAGCCGAGGCTTTGGGTAATATTGGCTCGGAAACAGCTATTCCGGGGTTACTCAAGGCTTTAGAAGACTCTGATAGGTTTGTTCGTAGGAACGCAGCCGAGGCTTTAGCTAAAATTGGCTCGGAAACAGCCATTGCGGAGTTACTCAAGGCTTTAGAACACTCTGATGATGATGATCGTTGGAACGCAGCCGAGGCTTTGGGTAAGATTGGCTCGGAAACAGCGATTGCGGAGTTACTCAAGGCTTTAGAACACTCTGATGAGGATGTTCGTGGGAACGCAGCCTTAGCTTTGGGTAATATTGGCTCGGAAGCGGCTATTCCGGAGTTACTCAAGCCTTTAGAACACCCTAATGAGTATGTTCGTGGGAAGGCAGCCGAGGCTTTGGGTAACATTGGCTCAGAAACAGCCATTCCGGGATTACTCAAGGCTTTAAAAGACTCTTATTTTTCTGTTCGTTGGAAGGCAGCCGAGGCTTTGGGTAAAATTGGCTCAAAAACAGCGATGACTGAACTTATCAAATGCCTAAAAAATCCTGATTTTGTCACATTAAATAATGGCGATACTCTCTCTGAAGCTAGAGAAGCACTAGACACAATTCAAAACAAACTTAAATACTATCACCCCCTCTCCCAACCCATGAATCAACAAGTTTACATCTCCTACAACTGGCAAGAAGACAGCAACGAAATGGCTAATCAACTCGTCCAAGCTTTTGCCGCTAAAGGAATTGAGATTATTCGGGATAAAACCCACACCAGCTATAAAGACTCCATCAAAAACTTTATGCGGCAAATTGGACGGGGGAAATGTGTCGTCGTCGTCATCAGCGATAGATACTTAAAATCAGAAAACTGTATGTTTGAATTAGTAGAAATTGCCAGAAATGGTGACTTTTATCAAAGAATATTCCCGATTATTTTACCAGATGCCAGAAGAATTCATAAAGCCATCGAAAGATTACAATATATCCGACATTGGGAAGGACGTATTCAAGAATTAGAAAATGCCATGCACTCAGGCGGTTTAGCCAATCTGCAAGGCATTACCGATGACCTCAATTTATACACCGAAATCCGCCACCGCATCGCCTCTCTAACCGACATTCTTAAGGATATGAATACTCTCGATATCAACTTACACCGCCAATCGGAATTTGCAGCTATGATTGAAGCAGTAGAAACTAAACTTGCAGAGGATAGTCAAAAATTATCTAATCAATCTCCAGTCAAGTCAGAATCTAAATATAGGCGTTGCTGATTTGAGATATGAATCTTCTCTTGTGGGATTTTTAAAACCTAGATCCAAACTAACTTTTGGATACGATGCACAGTTGGCATTCATACCTTGATTCTGCAACGCCCAGTTTCAATCAATGTGCATGGTGTGTTCCCCAAAAATCGATCGCTGGAGCGGTAGAAGTTACATTGGGGAACGCACCCTACAAGATCGGCGAGTTTCAAAAGAGCTTTGTTAATTGATTCAAGTGCTGTTACTATTTTTGCTGAAGCGTCATTTTTAAGTGTAACAGGTGGTACTGAACCAGAAATTTCTAATCTAGTATTATAATTATAAGAGTTGCCAGAAAGATCCTTATACTCTACTTCAAGTAGTAGATTTTCTCCAAAAAGCTTATCTGCTTGAGAGTAAGTCACCACGTCAAAAAAGAATGGATTATCTTGATCAATAACAGATATTTGGAGGGGAAATAAATGTCCCAAATTAGTCATTTTTTTGGGCAAGGGCGAAATATTAACCTTGACTTCAATTGCTGGGGCATCTGTAAGTGAAATAATTCCAAGTTGAATAACCTGCTCGTTTTCTGGTTTAAGTCTAAATAAGTGTGTTAAACGTGGTTTGGAGAAATGTCTTTTAGCCCAAATTGCATCAACAATAAAATGCTTGGCTTTGACTGTATGAGCACCTGCTCGAATGTAATAGCAATTATCATGAGCCATATGTGGCCCAGCGTGGCTCTCATAAACGGCAACAAGCAAAACAGCCGAATCGGACTGAATGACTCCTCGTCCTACTGAATCAGATATTATTTTAATCTCATATTTAGGAACTGGTTCTACTTGATTAACAATCTGATCAGCCCAGTCGCGTAAATCTTGTCTTCCAACTTTTCCAACTTTTAGAGGCAGGTCATTATCAGCATTACCATCAGAGTCCACACCAGCAATAAAACACCCACCTCCAGAATTTGCAAAAGCAGATACCGCACAGCTTAGTTTCTTCTTGAGGTCTTCCAGAGAAGTGCGACTTGATTTGAATTCAAAGTTATCATCCTCTGCGGATGGAAGCTGAGTGAGATCAAAATTTCCCAGGTCAATTTTCATAAGATGTGAAAAGGCGGACAAGCAGTGTAAAAAATGTTTGGCTTCTTATCAATCAAATTATACTATTGGCGAATGTAAACTCGCTCCCCCTACGACAAAACTCTGCATTGAAAAACCAATTGCTTTGGCTTTGTGGTCTAATACCATTTCTCTAAATGAAAACTACACATCGAATTTAAATCCCCCTTTAAGTTCCCCTTTTTAAGGGGGATTTAGGGGGATTAAACTTCTGTAGTCAGACTTTGGAGAATTGGCGTAACTACATATTATAGGTCAACTTTTTGTGTAAAACTCTCTAGAGTAACGATATGGGTCAACTTTCGGTATATCACTCCATTTAGGCGCAATCGTCAGAACTTTTCCCTATATTAACCCCAAGAGCGTGTTAGCCAGATTAGCTTACTGCAAACAATCTCCTTTAAGGAAACTTATCACAGAAGCTTTCCGGAATCATAGCAAAGATTCTTAAATATGACTGCACTTTGTCACAAAATTTCACTATTATTTCGGGTGCAGTGATTTGTTATGTTTCTTGGTTCACAACTTCTTTAACAATTGGTCATACTCTGCGTGAGAGCCTATCCAAAACCAAACAATTACATTCTTACTTTTGATTCTTCCCTTGCGCTCTCCAACCTATACCGACTCTGATTGACCAGATCTGGTCTTCTTGATTGACCTCCTTAAATTCTAAGCTTGGATGACTTGGGTTATCTTTCCATAACTTGTAATTTTTTCTGGCTGTTCTTTTCACTCTTTCTGGTAGCTGTTGAAATAAGCCGACGAAATCTGGATTTAGTTCCGACTTCATAGCTGATCAAATCCCATTTCTTTAGTCTGTCCGTTTTCTGAATCCGCAATAGCTTTCTGAGCAAGTTCTTTGAGAATTAAGCTGTCTTGGGGTTTAGATAATGTTTCTTGCCATTGGATTTCATTTTCGATGTCTTCAATAAACTGCTCTGCCAGTTCGTCAAGAATTGCCTCTGGCAGTTCTTGAGCTTTTTGTACAGCTTTACTTAGAAGTTTTGATAACATTTCTTCTCTTCTCTTCTCTTGAAAACATAAGTAGATATTATAGGTCAACTTTCTGCATAACAATCTCCAGAATAACGATATGGGTCAACTATCGCCAGAACTTTTCCCTATATCAAGCCCAAAAGCTTGTTAGCCAGATTAGCCTATTGCCAAAAACCTTGTGTAACTAAATTCCTGACAATTAGGCTCATTCTAGCGATGATTCCTATATCTGACCGCACCCCTTGACAAAAACTGACAATTATTCGACCTTTAGCGATCGCTATCGGGGGATAATTGTTTTTTGTTACAGCAGTGTGGAGCAGCCTAACTGATGGCTATATTTCCAGATTATCGCCCGCAGGAAACCAATAATTGCCGATGATAAATTTGTCGTCGCCGTCGGGGGTGAACACGCTATCATCACGGAAGTAGTACAAGGTTACTAACAGGCTTGATCGGAATCCTTTACGGTGGTTCAAATTGATGCCCATGGCGATATGCGTTTTGAGTACGAAGGCTCCCACCATAACCACGCCTGTGTGATGGGTCGGGTGTTAGAAATGGTTTTACCGACCTTACCAGTGGGAATTCGGGCTATTTGTCGAGAAGAAGCCGAATTAATCGCTAAACAGCAGATTCCCGTGATTTGGGATCGAGATATCGTCAGGGATGCGGAGTTATGCTGCTTTCGCCAACACAACTTTCAGGAGCCTGCAACTTCAATCACTTCTCCTGGAGAGACTTTATCTAATACGCTACAGGCATCTGGCATTAGGGGAAGTAAGTCAGAAAGTTTGTTGCTGGTTGCTACAAGAACATTGACATCCTCGCCGCCGTAAAACGGACGGCGATTCCTCACCACGCCACTTTTTTAGGGTGGTCGCTGAACGGGGTTGACGCAGATAGCGAAAAACGCTTAATTGCTTAAGTCTGACTC
>NZ_SFBO01000146.1:0-6292 GCF_007095705.1 Microcystis sp. Msp_OC_L_20101000_S702 | reverse complement strand
GCAGTTCGCCCCTACATTGTGGACAAAATCCGTTACTGTAGGGGCGCAAAGCTTGCGCCCTCCGATCGATTGGGATATTATTCCCACGCAAGTCCCTTATCAAGGTAGCAGGGGGGATCAGAGGTAAAATCTATCTTCAATTTAATTATAACTACTTACTTAACCGACTAAGATGCAGCAATGTTCCTGACTCCATTGCTATCTGTTAACCTATAGATGGAATATTTTCAATCAGCTTATGAAAGTGGTGCGGCTGGCTTGGGTGTTAACTTTGGCATTGATGATCATGCCGCCGACAACAGTGGCACAAACACTGGAGCAGTTATGGCAACAGGGTGAAACTGCTCAAGCGCAAAAAAAATACCCGGAAGCCGAAAGAATCTGGCGACAAATTATTCAGCTTGATCCTAACAGTGCTGTGGCTTTTAGCAATCTCTGCGCCGCGCTATTCCGTCAAAATAAGTTAGACGAAGCACTGATTTTCTGTCAAAAAGCTCTCGCTCTCGATCCAAAACTTCCAGAAACCTACTACAATCTCGGTCTCGTGCTGTATGACCAGAAAAAACTGACGGAAGCGGAGGAAATGTTCCGTAGGGCGATCGCTCTTGATGATAATCTCGGTCTCGTGCTGTATGACCAGAAAAAACTGACGGAAGCCGAGGAAATGTTCCGTAGGGCGCTCGCTCTTGATGATAAGTATGTCTATGCCTACAACGGTCTCGGTAACGTGCTGAGGGACCAGAAAAAACTGAAGGAAGCCGAGGAAATGTACCGTAGGGCGATCGAGGTTGATGATAAGTATGTCTATGCCTACAACAATCTCGGTAACGTGCTGAGGGACCAGAAAAAACTGACGGAAGCCGAGGAAATGTACCGTAGGGCCTTAGATTTACCAGATGATACTACTGGGACTCCTACTACCGCTCATACCCTTGCCCATAATGGTTTGGGTCTGCTCCTACAGGAACAGGGCAAGCTAGAGGCAGCGATCGCTGAGTTCGAGAAGGCGACGAAAATCGATCCGAAGTTTGAATTTGCCAGCAATAACCTGCAAGAGGCCCGGCGCTTGTTATCGTTGCAGCAACAACCGGAGCAGATCATCGCTTTGAATAATACTAAATATTTACCCCAAGAGGATCCCCTCACTCGGATCAAGCGATCGATCGTTAAAATCAGTGTTGTCTTTACCGGTAACGCCAAGGGGACTGCCTACGGTACGGGTTATGTGGTCAAACGCCGGGGAACAACGGTGTGGATTATCACTAATCGTCATGTGGTGGTCGATCGCGACACGGAACAGAGGGCCGATAATCTGGAAAATAATCTGGAAGTGGAACCCTATTACGGCGAAAATCTACCCAACCTCCCGCGCGATCGTGCAAAGGCTAAAATAATTCAGATCACCGAACCCCAAGAAAACTTGGATTTAGCTTTGCTGGAAGTCACGGGTTTACCAGACGATATCAGTCCTTTAACCTTTCATCAAGGCGAAATTAACCCACAAACACCGATTTCTATCATCGGACATCCTGAATCAAAAGATTGGTCGAAGTACGAGGCGATTACCATCGGCATTCAGTCTAGTAGCGGCAATTTATTAATCGATGTGAGTCTGGCCGTGGGGGGGTCTGGTAGTCCAGTATTCGATCAGGAAATGCGGGTGATCGGATTGATGTTTAAAACGATTAACGAGTCCCAAATCGATTCTTCCGGTATCGGTTTCGCTTACCCAATCGATCGAGTTCTCCAAAAATTAGCTCAATGGCAGGTGGTTGTACCATGAAAAAATCATTTATTGTCCTCAACTTAACAATTCTTAGTCTTATTTTGGTCTCGTTCTTCCCTATTCAAGCTCAAAACTGTGGGACGGGAAATACTAGATCTAGCAACTATATCCAGAGAGATAATGACAAGCGCTGTGAGGGAATAGCTCCGATCGATATTGCGGGCAGTTTTAGTCTTATTTCCCTTTCTATCGGCCGGATTCCGGGGATCAGTGATTACTTGAAGTTGGAAGTGCCTAGTCGTAATAACCGAGCGCCAAAAGTGATAGTGCGTTCTGTGCCAAAAAATTATCAACTCGATCCCCTCACCTTGCGTCCCCAAGGTTCTCGCTATCAATTTAAATGGTCTAACTATGTTATTGATCGCGAAGATATCGCCCTTGAAAGTCTGCGGGCCACGGCCTCTATCAGTGACGGTAAATTGATCTATTTGCCAGTTATTTTTAATCAGGCAACAACCTATGATATCGTCCTTTTTGCTAATGTGCGTAGCCAGATCAAAGAATTACAAATCCTCCAGAACAACGAGGTTATCTATGAGACTTCTCGCCCTAACTGGCAACCAAAAGGAGAAATTTTCTTTAGTTGGGATGGTCGTACTTCTGATGGTAAAATGGCTAAGGCGGGATTGTACGAATTGCGAGTCAAAGCTTTATTAGAACAAGATGATGCTCCTCCCAGAAATGCCCCGATTAATATAACTTTTGAACATAATCCCCAGTGGCTAAAATGAAGTCCAAGCATAATTTTAAAAGTTTCTGGCAATTTATCAGGAAAAATCTCAAGTTTTGCACAGTTTTTATAGTTACTCTAGCACTGGTTTTCCTGTCAATTTTTTGGGGAATTATCCCAGTTAAACAAAACTTTGAAGGCAATTTATTGGTAAAAAGCTTTAGTTTTACCTGTCAAGAAAACGAAAGTTTATTGCTCAAAGATGTCTATAATCTTTCCCAAATAGATCTATCGGGACTGAAAAAATTTACCCTCGCTGGCATTTTTAGCAGTCTTGCAGATCCCGAACTCAATAAACGAGAGCGACTAGAAATTGAATCAATCCGGGAAAATAGCACTTTAACAATTACCCCGACGGCGGATTTTATCCTGCAAGAACTCCGTTTACAAAAGGAAACTAGAGTTAAAAATCTCAAATACGCGCCTTTTAATAATCTTTTGGCTTTTAGTTTGCAGCCAAATTCTCAACCAGTAAATTTATCATTTAATCCTAGCGGCAACCCGATTAAAATAACTCTTTCTGGTTATAAAATTGCTAATTTACCCCAAAAAAAAGAGGATATTCCCCTCGAATTCAATCTCAGTACCACCGAATTTAAATTAGAAATACAACAAGCGATCGACGTTAATTTACAACTTTATCAAGATCAAGAACAGCCTATTTTTTGGCGCAATATTAAAGTTAATAATGTTAGATTTGAGCGACCGATTATCACCGGTAATAATGTGAGAGATGACTTAGTGGAATCAACAATTATTTCTGGTAATATCCGGATGGCTCAACAGGATCTTAAGCTAGAAAAAAATCAATTCCTGATCGTCGAGAAACCGGGGGTAGAGATATTAAATCAGATAAAAATTATCCGAGAGGATAGCAACCAAAACCTCAAACTAAAAACCACGGGGGAAAACTTGCAGATTAGCGAAGCATCACAAGGTTTAGAAGTGAGCGTTTCCGGCAATACCAACAGCATCCAAGTGGGGTTAAATCCGCGACTACCGATCGCCCAGATTCAAGGCAGTTTTTTATCCCGTTATCTTGGTAGCGAGGCGATCGTGGCGATAATTTCCTTTTCTGCTGGTTTGATTGTTTCCTTGCTTTCGTGGTTATTCGATAATTTTGCCGCTTCTCCCTAAAAATTACCGTCCCGCTCGCTAAACTGCCAAATTGATAAGATCCTTTGACCTTTCGCCGCCCTATTGAGCAGAACTAGGTATAAACACTTTCTTAAGAATTAACCTATGTCACAATAGATGAAGATAAACCAAATAGTGTGAAGTTGTAAACTAGGTATTACTGAATGGAACCGCTTTATCAGTACGCGTGGCTAGTTCCCGTCCTGCCTTTGGTAGGCGCTACCCTAGTCGGCGCGGGCTTAATTTCCTTTAATGAAGTCACCAATCGTCTGCGACAGGTGAATGCTGTATTGATCATTTCTACCCTCGGCGCGTCGATGGTGCTGTCTTTTGCGCTGCTGTGGAGTCAAATCAATGGACACGCTCCCTACAACCAAATGATCGATTGGGCATCGGCGGGTAACTTTCACCTGAAAATGGGTTATACGATCGATCACCTCAGTGCTTTAATGTCGGTTATCGTCACCACCGTGGCTTTTTTGGTGATGATTTATACCGATGGTTACATGGCCCACGACCCCGGTTATGTGCGTTTTTACGCCTATCTGAGCATTTTTAGCAGTTCTATGCTCGGTTTGGTCATCAGTCCCAACCTCGTCCAGATCTACGTTTTCTGGGAATTGGTGGGGATGTGTTCCTATCTGCTAGTAGGTTTCTGGTTCACTCGTCCGGCGGCTGCCGAGGCCTGTCAAAAAGCCTTTGTTACCAACCGCGTCGGCGATTTTGGCTTATTACTGGGAATGCTGGGTCTTTTCTGGGCCACCGGTAGCTTCGAGTTTGATATCATGGGTGAACGTCTAGAGGAATTAGTCTCTTCTGGAGCCATTGCCGGCAGTTTAGCGGCATTATTCGCCGTTTTAGTCTTCCTTGGACCCGTGGCCAAATCAGCCCAATTTCCCCTTCATGTCTGGCTACCGGATGCCATGGAAGGTCCGACCCCGATTTCGGCCCTGATTCACGCCGCCACGATGGTGGCCGCCGGAGTTTTCCTGATTGCTCGGATGTATCCCGTTTTTGAGCCAATTCCCACGGCGATGACGGTAATTGCTTGGACGGGGGCCTTTACTGCCTTTCTAGGGGCAAGTATCGCCCTCACCCAGAATGATATCAAAAAGGGTTTAGCCTATTCCACCATCTCCCAATTGGGTTATATGGTTATGGCTATGGGTATTGGTGCCTATAGTGCGGGATTATTCCACCTGATGACCCACGCTTATTTTAAGGCGATGTTGTTCCTCGGTTCCGGTTCGGTCATCCACGGTATGGAGGATGTGGTCGGTCATGAGCCGGTTTTAGCGCAAGATATGCGGATGATGGGCGGTTTACGCAAGTATATGCCCATTACTGCCCTAACTTTCCTGGTGGGAACTCTGGCCATCTGTGGGATTCCTCCTTTCGCTGGTTTCTGGTCGAAGGATGAAATTCTCGGTTTAGCTTTTGAGGCGAACCCGTCCTTATGGTTAATCGGTTGGGCTACTGCGGGTTTGACGGCTTTTTATATGTTCCGGATGTACTTTAACACTTTTGAAGGGGAGTTTAGAGGCACTAATAAGGAGATTAAACGCCGACTGTTAGCCAATGCGGGCGCGATTCCGGCTTTTGGACCAGGGGCGATGAATGTTAAGCAATTAGACTCGGAAGCGCAGGAAGAAGACAACCACGGCCATCATGCCCATGAACCCCACGAATCGCCAATTACTATGACTTTACCTCTCATGATTTTGGCGGTTCCTTCTTTGTTAATCGGTTTGGTGGGTAAACCTTGGCAGAATTTCTTCGAGGGTTTTATTCATGTTCCTAACGAAGTGGTGGAAGAAGTTCATGCTTTTGATTGGACAGAGTTTCTGATTATGGCGGGTAATTCGGTGGGGATTGCTTTAATCGGGATTACTGTCGCTTCTTTGATGTATCTCCAGAAGAAAATTGACCCCGCAACTATTGCGGAAAAATTCCCCGCTTTGTATCGTTTTTCCCTGAACAAATGGTACATTGATAATCTGTATGATCGAGTTTTTGT
Source organism: Microcystis sp. Msp_OC_L_20101000_S702 (assembly GCF_007095705.1). Lineage (NCBI taxonomy): Bacteria > Bacillati > Cyanobacteriota > Cyanophyceae > Chroococcales > Microcystaceae > Microcystis > Microcystis sp. Msp_OC_L_20101000_S702. The sequence continues at coordinate 622 of NZ_SFBO01000146.1, read as the reverse complement.
ACAGGGTTGTCGTCGTCTCGCACGGCAAATTATGGAAGTGGATTATCGCGTTATCGATGGGGCTGTGAATTTAACCGGTTTAGCTACTCTTGTCAGTGGTGAAGGTCTTAAATACCTTGAAAATGGTCGCGCCCAATTCTACGCTTTAATTGTCTTTGCCGCAGTTTTGGGCTTAGTAATTGTCTATAGTCTGGTGTAGATTTTTAATCGGTTGACTAAAGATTTTTGGGGGCGCGAAGCCCCTTTTTTCAGCTTTAAGTCTCCCTTGTTAATCTGTTGAGTATAGGCTACATATCAGGACAGGCAAAAGGGAACAGGGAGAATAAATAATCAGTCTTTAATAACTGGATTTATTGTAAGATAATATTACATTTTTTGGGGAAGAAAAAGTATAGATATGAAACTATAACAAAGATAGATTTAAACTCTGATAAAAACTCTTGAGTCGGAGACAAAATATGGCTCTTCGTTACTCTTTATGCTAAATCAACATACAAGATGCCAAGACAACATACTTCTAACCCAAAAATTCCGAAAGTTTCTAAAGCCATAGGCTCTCCGTTTTATTAGTTTAAGTTTATTGTTGATTCCCTCGACCATCCCATTCGTTGTCCTTCGCTCG
>NZ_SFBO01000145.1:0-22028 GCF_007095705.1 Microcystis sp. Msp_OC_L_20101000_S702 | reverse complement strand
ATGATTAGGATAAGTTATGACTTAAAAATTAATCAACAACTAAAGCTTATGCTTGTAGCTAAGTGAAATCATTGATTAAGAGACCTGTACTTTTCAATGACTTTTTCAGCAAACCCTAACTAATGTTCAAAATTCGTGCGTTACGCTGACGCTAACACACCCTACTGGACTGTTTCAGTGCGATCGCCGATCTTGTAGGGTGCGTTAATGAAATGTAACGCACCTTATCTAATGTTCAAAATTCGTGCGTTACGCTGACGCTAACACACCCTACTGGACTGTTTCAGCTAATTTGGTGTATTAGAAAAATGCTATAAATTCTATAATCTAAGACTTTAAGCCGAAATCTATCGCCCCATTTTAGCTGAAACAATCCACTACATTTGATACATTTATATTGCTTAATCATCCCAAAAACCTTCAGGCTTGGCTATACGTTCACCACTACCCCAATCCTGGGGATAAATTCCTTGAGCGATAAACCGATGGATACTGGAATATTGCCAATCTTGAGGATTTTCACAGAAACCATGCCGCACTGGATTGTCATGAATATAATCGCAATGTGTTGCAAAATCTTGTTCATCTCGGATTAAATGCTCCCAAAATCGGCGTTGCCAAAGATTCCCTTCTCCTCGTTTTTGCCGCGATCGAGAAACTTCACGATTAACCCCCAATGCCTGCCCATAATGCTTTGTGACATAAGTTTTGATTAATCGTAACCTTACCGAAAAATCTTGATCATCATCTGGTAACGTCCATAAACAATGAAAATGATCAGGTAATAGAACAAAAGCATCAATCACAAAAGGATATTTCACCCTAACCTTTTCGATTCCTTGCCTAAGCGCTTTTCTAGCCACATCACAACAAAGCCAAGGCTCTCTCTGATAAGTGACTTGAGTAATAAAGAAAGTCCCTCCAAATACATGAGGTCTTCGATAATTAGACATTTGGATCGTAGAGTGTATTAATGAAATGTACAACTTGAATGATAATCAACAAATTCGTGCGTTACTGGACAGTGCGATGCCGAAGGCACTGCATAGCAGATAGCCGATCTTGTAGGGTGCGTTAATGAAATGTAACGCACCTTATCTAATGTTCAAAATTCGTGCGTTACGCTGACTGGACTGTTTCAGCCGTAGGATGCGTTCCGTAATGCAGGATTTTTGGGGAACGCACCATGCACATTGATTGAAGCTGTGAGGTTAGGTGCGGTGCCGCTCTTGTGGGACCAGTTGAGGAATGTTAGGGAAGATTGCGAATGTTGAGGTTAAAATAGAGGGGCAAAAGTTGCCACAGGGTCGCTTCAATGACAGTTCGACAACCCCGCTACAGCAAAGAAGAATTTGCCCGACGTGGACACGAAGTCTATGAATCTCAGGTACGCTCCCAAATCGAGGAAGGGAATCATGGGAAGATTGTAGCAATAGACATCGAAACAGGGGCTTTTGAAGTGGCTGACGACAGCCTAACAGCTGCCAAACAACTGTTAATACGTTTTCCTGATGCACAAATATTTGGTATTCGCATTGGACATCGTGCCGTCCATCGTTTTGGCTTTCGTTCCCCCAGTGTATCGCCATGATGATGGGGAGCGTCAATTCGCGCCGAGAAGCAATTATTCAATTCGTAGTGCTAGGCGAAAATCACCAGAGGCAAGCGATTAAAGCAGTTATTGACACTGGTTACAGTGTATTTCTCACGTTGCCTTCTGCTATCATTACAACACTAGGATTAACGTGGTATATGCAAGAAGAGGGAATCTTGGGCGATGGAAGCCTCTGTATGTTTAACGTATTTGAGGCAACTGTGATCTGGGATGGTCAGATCAAATCTATTGAAATCAATGAGTCAGAGACAGATCCATTAGTTGGTATGGGTTTACTTGATGGCTATGAGTTGAATATTCAGGGTTTTGCTGGGGGATTAGTGACAATTAAACCTTTGTCATAGTGCGATCACAATCGCCGTAGGGTGCGTTCCCTAATGCAAGTCCTACTGTTCCACCAATAGATTTTTGGGAACGCACCATGCACATTGATTGAAGCTGTCAGTCTAAGTGGGATGACGAAGGCACGGCCTAGCAGTACACTGATTTTGTCGCGTAAGAGGCGGGCTATAATGAACGGTGAACCTGATTGGTCAGAAAAAATTGACCAATATTTGTCTGGTGAAACCATTGACCATTAAGTGGATTCTAAGGAGCTAAGGGAATGACCTGGACGGCAAACCAACAAGCGAAAATTATCCGTACAGAGCGAGGACTGACGATCGCTGGCACGCGCATCACCCTCTATGATGTGATCGATCTCCTAAAAGCTGATTATCCTCCTAAACTGATTCGTGACACATTTAACCTCACGAACGCGCAAATTGACGCAGCTTTGTCCTACATTGAGGCAAACCAAGCTCAGGTCGAGGTTGAATATCAAGAGGTTCTTCAGAATAGGGAAGAAATTCGCCAGTACTGGGAAGATCGTAACCGTGAACGCTTTGCTCGAATTGCAGCAATGCCACATAAACCAGGGCAAGAAGCGTTTTGGGCAAAGCTTGAGGAGCAGAGAGCCAGACGTGCCGCACAAAAACAATGACTTTCTTAGTTGACTACAACCTCGACGGTTATGCGCTGATTTTTCTTGGTATATTGGCAAAACGTGGTTGGCTTGAGTTTCAGTCTGTCCAATTTGTCACCTTTAGAGAGGTTGGATTGTCGATGGAAAGTAGCGATCGCGTAGTCTGGCGCTATGCTCAAGAACAGGAGATGATGATTCTTACTGCTAACCGAAATATGAAGGGTGATGATTCCCTTGAGCAGGTTATGCGAGAAGAGAACACAGAGAAATCGTTTCCAGTGTTGACGATTGGAAATCTCGATCGTTTGAGTGAAGCTGAGTATAGAGAGCGCTGCGCTGAACGACTGATCGAAATTGCTGTAGATATTGATAATTACAAGGGGGTTGGTCGGTTATTCATTCCATGATATTGTCGGCTACGCTTAAAAATTAGGGCGATCGCAGTCTTATCGGTGAGATGCACGGCATAACTTAGCCGTTATGCGGCAAGTTTCTGAATAGATCTCAATCGCTGTAGGGTGCGTTCCCTAATGCAGGATTTTTGAGAACGCACCATGCACATTGATTGAAGCTGTCAGTCTAAGTGCGATGCCGAAGGCACTGCATAGCAGTACGCCGATCTGGTAGGGTGCGTTAATGAAATGTAACGCACCTTATCTAATGTTCAAAATCCGTGCGTTACGCTGACGCTAACACACCCTACTGGACTGTCTCAGTGCGATAATGCAAGTCCTACTGCTCCACCAATAGATTTTGGGGAACGCACCATGCACATTGATGGAAGTCGTTAGACCGCTTCAATTTTAGGGTAATAGTTGCTAAAGTCCGCTAACTTCACCGGTGAAGCCACCTAGGGAGAGGTTTTTGATCGCTAAAAAATTCTTTCCTCTCCATAAAAACGATAAAATCTCTATTCTGCAAGCATAAAGAGGCTTCAGGCAAATTTAAAGGCACATTTAAGCTATATAAATCGAATATTTACACTTTTTTCAGCTAATCAAGCCATTAATGGCTTGATTTCTTTGCATCTAACCCAAACAGTATAATTTTTTCTCTGATGTATTGTAATTGTATTTTATTTCATATAAAATACAATCTCAGAGAAAATACCTAGCAATCTCCCATAAATAAACAAAGGAGCCGATGACATCGTGATCCCTGATCCTAGATCCTCAAAACCGAAAACCCTCTTACCCTTTATTTCTCTAGCTACGGCTGCCGTCGTCACAACGGGAATCGGACTAACTTTTAGTCCCCTATCGGCATCGAGTAAGCTGCTGGCAGCTGCGGATAAACAGCAAGCTAAACAACAAACCGTGGAAATCACCCTGGTTTCCTACGCGGTGACTCAATCGGCCTACTCAAAAATCATTCCTCTATTCGTCAACAAATGGAAAAGAGAGAAAAAACAGGATGTGGTGATTAAACAGAGTTATGGCGGCTCTGGTTCCCAAACTCGCGCTGTTATCGACGGATTAGATGCAGATGTGGTAAATTTGGCTATCGGTTCCGACGTGGAACGCTTGCAAAAAGCGGGTTTAGTTAACCCGGGTTGGCAGAAAGAACTCCCCAATAACGCCATCGCCACTCGTTCCGTGGTAGCTTTAGTTACTCGTCAGGGCAATCCCAAAGGAATCCGCAACTGGCCAGATCTAGCCAAATCGGGGATTAAAGTCATTACTGCCAACCCGAAAACCTCTGGGGTGGCCCGGTGGAATTTTCTGGCTCTCTGGGGATCGGTAACTCGGACCGGCGGCAATGAAGCACAAGCGACCAATTTCGTCCGCAATGTCTATAAAAACGTGCCTGTACTACCCAAAGATGCCCGGGAAGCCAGCGATGTCTTCTTTAAACAGGATCAGGGGGATGTGCTGCTTAACTACGAAAACGAGGTAATTTTGGCCCGTCAAAAGGGACAAACGGGTTTTTCCTATACTATTCCTCCGGTCAATGTTTCGATCGATCCGCCCGTGGCCGTAGTGGATAAAATAGTTGATAAACGCAAAACCCGGGAAGTAGCGACAGCTTTTGCCCAATTTCTCTTTACTCCGGAAGCGCAGCGGGAATTCGCCAAGGTGGGTTTCCGTCCCGTTAATGCTAATGTGGCTAAAGAGTTTAGTAAACAATATCCAAAAGTGTCGAATCTGTTCCCCTATACGGCGATCGGTAGTTGGGATGCGATCCAGAAAAAATTCTTCGCTGATGGGGCGATTTTTGACCAAATTCAGCGTTAATTAGTAGTAGGCCGTCAGCTGTCAGCTAAGTAAGTGGTTCTGATTAATTGATCCCCCCTTAATCCCCCCTTAATAAGGGGGGTGCCGATCCCCCCTTAATCCCCCCTTAATAAGGGGGGCATCTGACAATTTTCAACACCTACTTACTTAGATAGCTGATGGCAAAAAAAACAAAGCTGATAGTTAGTAACTAAAAAAAAGATGTATCTACTTGACAAAATCAAAAACGGAAGCTTGGTATTGATTGGTTACTTATTATCGCCCCTGTGTTGGTGGAACGATCTAATTTTTAATCTGCCGATCGCCTACGGTTTCGGTCGTTTAATTGCTTGCTTACACGCCGATTTTTTTCTACCAGCGGCCATGGTTGGTTATTGGTTATCTAATCTTGTGGGAATTCTGCTAATGCAATTCGGGACGAAAGAATTAATCGGTGGAGAGAAAGAAGAACGCAATTGGCAAAAAGAATTAAGAAATGGATTACTTTCCTCGACAGTTTATACTTTAGTAATCCTAGCTTTGCTGCATTTTCAGGTTTTAGAAATGCCCCTGTTATCCTCGATCGCCACTTTTTCCCCGTGATTCCCAAAACTTACTTAAACAATAGCTTAATTTTCTTGGTTATCTTGTTAACATCGCTAACTTTTACGGATTTAGCGATCGCTATTCGCCAGCAGCCGCAAGGATTTGCTTGGGAAAAATCCCTGCTGCTATCTATTCATCAAACTACTAATTTAAACCTAAATTTTTTGGCCATAAAACTAACGGGATTAGGTACTTATTGGGGAGTGGCCCCGATACTGACAATTTTACTGCTGATTTTTGCCCTAAAAAAATACTGGTACGGGTTTGCTTATATCCTTGTGACCATGGCGGGAGGTTGGGCTATTAGTTATAACCTCAAGATGCTTTTTCGTCGGAATCGCCCACAGTTTTGGGAGTTATTTTATCCCTTACCCCACGATTTTTCCTTCCCTAGCGGCCATGCTTTATTTAGTTCCCTGTTAGTCATTTCTTTACTGATTTTATCTTGGAGAACGCGCTGGTTTTTCGGGGTAGTTTTACTGGGGATTCCCTTCGTCTTGGTTATTGCTTGGACTCGTCTTTATTTAGGAGTTCACTTTCCTAGTGATATCCTTGCCTCTTGGCTTTTAGCGCTCGCTTGGTCTCTCCTAGTTCATATCTGGTGGCAACAGTTATTAAAGACACCCAAGGCGATCAGGAAATAAGGAGAAATTAATAATTAGGGTTGGCTGAATATCAGTGAAAGCTTTGCTAGAAACCGGTTTAGGGACTTTTGTTTTCAGGAAAAGTGCCAAAGACAAACGTTGATAAATCGATCCGAGGGACTCAAAATCCTTGCACTTTCCGAAGGCGATTGCAAAGGGTTCCGCTTCTCAGTGTGCGAGGTTATTCTGTTATTCTGACTTCCCTTCCTGACTCCTGACTCCTGACTCCTGACTCCTGACTCCTGACTCCTAACCCCACCAACAAACTTTTTTAGCAAACCCTAATTAGTTGACCGACTTGCTGCCCAAAAAAAATATCACGTTATACCTAAATTTTTGGAGAAAGCTAATCAAAGCCCTATAGTAATTATCGTTTGATATTCGTCGCTGACACTGAATCATGAAACCAAAAATGCCTAAAGGGAAGGGTCTATCCCTGGGACGGTTTCAAAGCCGTCCCCTTGCTTTTCTCACTTTAGTTCTTCTCTGCATTTTAACCTTTACCTTAGCACCGTCATCGCCCCTGATGGCCACGTCTAAATCTGAGACTAAGATAGACTTTGTATCGCCGGTTTGGGTAGCACAAAATCTCAACGATCCGAAGTTAAAAATTCTCGATGTGCGGATTAATCCTTTGGAATATATCACTGGTCATTTACCGAAAGCGGTGAATATAGCCGACAATAATTTTCGTGGTCCAAACGGATTTTTGCCGGTTCAATATTGGCAAGAGGATAAAATTGGCAGCCTCTTTGCCGCTGCGGGAATCACTAATGGCGATCGAGTGGTAGTATATTCCGATGGTCGCGATGTCTTGGGGGCAACCATGGTCGCTTATTTATTAGAGCGATCTGGTTTCCGAGATGTGGCCGTCTTAGATGGTGGTTTTAAGGGTTATAAGGCTTCTGAACAGAAGGTAACGAAAGAATTCCCTAAATATCAACCAGGGAGCTTTACTGTCCGTGATAATCCCTCGATTCGGGTGACTTTGGCAGAAGTAGAGAAATTGATCGGCAAACCCGATGTGGTTTTTATCGATCCTAGACCGGAAGAACTTTTTCAGGGAAAACAGGATATCTGGCTGAGAAATGGTCATATTCCGGGGGCGAAAAATATACCCTGGCCGACTTTTACGGAAGCGAATAATCCCGATGAATCTCTGAAAAATCCCCATAAATTGAAATCTTTAGACGAAATCAGGAAGATTCTTGCCCAACGCAACATCAAGCCCTCGGATAATATTATTGTCAGTTGCAGCACGGGACGGGAAGCGACTTTACAGTATGTTGTCCTCAAACATCTGCTCGGTTATCCCAAGGTGCGAATTTATGAGGGTTCTTGGACAGAGTACAGTACCACAGATCTGCCCGTCGCTACTGGGCCAGAAAAAGCGGTCTGAAGTCAAGTTTGTCGGTCTATACTCGTTGTGTTTAACCATCTTGCCCAAGATGGTTTTTTTGTTAGGGTGGGTTCCCGAGTAGGGCTAAGTTAGACGGACGTAAAAAAACCTCGGCGCTCATCCCGAGGTGAATTTAGGAGATTTGAGCTTATTTTGATGTGAAGTTGACGTAAATTAGCTAAGGGCGTTGATCACATAATCAATGTAGGAATTAGCTTCTACAGCAGCATCCCCACTTAATCCGTGATTGGTTTTGATGTATTTTAAGGCTTCGATATACCAGCTAGGAGATAGTTCAAAGGCACTATTAATTTCACTCAAACCGGCGACCAGATATTCATCGATCGGGCCTGTACCCCCTACCACGAGGGCATAGGTGATAATTCGGATATAGTAGCCGATATCGCGAACGCACTTGGATTTCCCCCGCTCATCGTAGGCATAGTTCGGCCCCTGGAGTTGGGTGGTGTAGGGAAATTTTTGATAGACAGCGTTGGCTGCTTCTTGGGCTAAACTGGGGGCCTTTTGGGCGAGGATTTTTACCGCTTCTAGGGTGATGGCGGCCTGACGGAAACGACCGAAGGCCACTTGTAATTCAGCACTGCTGAGAAAACGGCCTTGGGAATCGGCAGTAGCCACCGCTTCGGTTAAAGGTGTCTTGGTCATCGATGGAATTGCTCCTACAAAAGTTTAATCGGATTGAGATAAGAAAGTCACAGCATCAGGAAACTGCCGCCGCCGCTCGATCGAAGTAAGAAGCGACTTCTGCTAGTAAAGAACTGCAATCCCCGCGAGTGATCCCGTTGGGATCGGCTGCTAGGGCAAGGGAAGCGTCTTTGAGCTTGAGAATTCCGGCCGCAACAGAAGCTCCCGGAACCCCCAGGGCGACGTAGGTTTCCCGGAGACCGTTCAAGGCGCGATCATCGAGGATGCTGGCATCGCCGGTGAAGGTGGCATAGGTAACGTAGCGCAGGATAATTTCCAAATCCCGCAAGCAGGCGGCGGCACGACGGTTTGTATAGGCGTTGCCACCGGGGGCAATTAAAACGGGCTGTTCTGAAAACAAACTACGCGCGGCATCGGTAACGATCGCAGAAGAATTACTGGAAAGACGATTGACCACATCCACGCGTTTATTACCATCTTTGACGAAGGCAATTAGGGCATTGACTTGATTCTCGCTCAGGTATTCCCCGCGGGTATCGGCCTGAGAAACGACTTTGGCAAAGGCATCTAACACCATAGTTTTCATCTCCTATAATGATGATTGGTTTCGGCAAAATATCGAGGTTGATTTCTCTGGCTTTTCTTTATTTTTTCCGATAAAGTATCTAGGAGTTTTTTTCTTGGGACTATACTATCGTCCTTGAAAAAAGTTTTACTCTCTCTTGGCCAGATTTTTTTGTATATCGAGGAACAATTCTTGTTAATTGAATTTAGCGTTGATAGGCGCTTCCAGACATACTTCGTTTTTGCCATGAATTATTTTATAGACCATATTTCTACCTTTATTTATTAAAAATTGTTTCTTAAAAAAACAGCAAAAAAATAATTTTTTAGGATAAATCTCAGAAAAGTTTTCTAAATGTGTAACCCTATACTAAGAAAAAGTATCGCTCTTTTCATCTCTCTAATAATTCCTTTAAGTTGTTTAAACAAATGTGCTTTTATATACTAATAATAATTAACTAAATTAAGAGAAATTTCCCAAGACAACTTTGCCGATTGTGCTTCGATATACAAAAAAAGTGGCAAGGCAAAAAAATCGACAGGGATAATCCCCGCCGACGTTGTGATCAGAGATGCCAACACCAGCATTTTGCAGTGTACTCCGACTTAAAAAGTATTGTAAAACATCTTAAATACATATATAATCAAAAATAGCCAACAAGTATAAAGCAAGTGGGATTATGCCGATCGCAAGAGACATCACCCAATTGGTAGGAAGGACACCCCTAGTTCAACTGAATCGAATCCCAGTGGCAGAGGGAGTAAAAGCCCGCATCGTCGTCAAACTGGAAAGTATGAACCCCGCCGCCTCGGTTAAAGATCGCATCGGTGTCAGTATGGTGGAGGACGCGGAAGCTGCCGGACTAATTCACCCCGATAAAACAATTCTGGTGGAACCCACTTCCGGCAATACCGGCATCGCCCTGGCCATGGTGGCGGCGGCCAAAGGCTATCGCTTAGTCCTGACTATGCCCGAAACCATGAGTTTAGAACGACGGGCAATGTTAAAAGCTTACGGGGCGCAATTAGAATTAACCCCGGGTAGCCAAGGCATGAAAGGAGCGATCGCCCGAGCTGAGGAAATAGTCGAAAATACCCCCAACGCCTATAGTTTGCAACAGTTCCGCAACCAGGCTAACCCGAAAATTCACCGAGAAACCACCGCCGAAGAAATCTGGGCTGATACCGACGGCCTGGTAGATATCGTTATTGGTGGCGTGGGAACTGGGGGAACCATTACTGGTATTGCCGAAACCATTAAACCCCGTCGTCCCCAATTTCAAGCGATCGCAGTTGAACCCTCTAATAGTCCCGTCTTATCGGGAGGACAACCGGGGCCGCACAAAATCCAAGGCATCGGGGCTGGTTTTATCCCGGCAATTTTCCGACCGGAATTAATCGATGAGGTGATTATCGTCGATGATACAGAGGCTTTCACCTCCGCGCGACGGTTAGCTCGTCAGGAGGGACTACTATCGGGCATCTCGGCCGGGGCGGCTTTATGGGCGGCGATTCAAGTGGGCAAAAGACCCGAAAACGAAGATAAATTAATCGTCATGATTCAGCCTAGTTTCGGGGAACGTTACCTCAGCACGGCCCTGTTTAAAGACCTCGAAGATATCGACTAATAGGACAGTAAATTGATGGAATTTGCAACGAGGGCGATTCATGGGGGGCAAGAACCAGACTCTAGCCATGGTGCGGTAACGATTCCCATTGATCTCACTTCCACCTATAACACCAGCTTTACTACGATTATCGATCGGGATCGAGAATAGGAACGATTTAAAGCGGGATCTGGAAAAGGCTTTGATTGGTTAGGCGAAGTTTTTATCTCATTTGATGGGTTAAACAATGTTTTTTGACTCGGAAGATTGGCAAACGATTATTTTTCGGCTCAGTATGGCTATGGCCGTCGGCTGTCTGATTGGTTATAACCGACAGCGAGGCGGTCGTCCGGCTGGATTGAGAACTTTTATCATCGTTAGTCTCGGGGCTGCCATGTTCGTGATGATTCCCCTACAAGCGGAAGGAGATGTGGGTTATGCGTCTTCTAATGCTCTCAGTCGTACTATTCAAGGGGTCGCTTCTGGTGTCGGTTTTTTAGGGGCGGGAATCATCCTACAACAATCCCATCGGGAACTAAATAAGGTACAAGTGAAAGGCTTGACTTCGGCGGCGACTATCTGGTTAGCGGCAGGATTAGGCGCGGCTTCTGGTTGCGGTTTATGGCAGATGGTTCTGGTGGGAACTTTTTTCACTCTCTCCACCCTCAGTGGCATTAAACGACTGAAGAAAAAACAACCCTTAGCCAAATATATTAAAGGTCGTAAGAAAATATCTCCGATTAATCAAGAAATAGACTCATCGGATAGTTCAGCATCTCATTAATAAAAAAAGCGATAAAAATTAATTTTTTATTAAAAGAGCAAAAGCTTTTCTGTAATGGCTTTTGACTCAAAAAGTTTATATTTTGTCTGAAATTTATCGTTTAAAAAATATAATAAATTTTTTATAAAATTTTCTGTATATAAATAACATACAAGTATTTTGTATGATAACATTTAGATAGAGTAACTAATTTTTCTAAACAGGAGAAAATTAAATCATGATCAACCGAAATAAGAGCTTTAAAAGCCTCAAAAATCAAGTTTTCCAGCTGCTGATTTTCCTCTTAACTGTCACTTTGCTCCTAGGCGGAAGAGGAAATGCGATCGCCTTGCCGCTACTCCCCGAACCGTTGGCCGTCATCGACCGTGCCACGGCAACGGGTGGCACTGTGGTGGAACCAGTCAAGAAAAAAAATGAGGTTTCTAGCCCAAAAATTCTCGAAGATGCCCAAATTGCCTATGAAAAAGCCATCCAAGCGACAAAATCGGCTATCGATGACCTAAAGGCTCAACTAGCCGCTCCTTCTCTCGACAAGAAGATTATCGAAGCTCAACAGGACAACCTAGAGGACTTAGCGGATAATATTGACGATCTAGGGGAAAAAGTGAGTAAATTGACGAAAAAATTGACCAAATCCGGCGCTAAACTCAGTGAAACCCTGCAAAACAACCTTATTACCCTAGAAAATAGCCTCGTTAATACCTCCGAGACGATCGATATCTTAGCCGACGACACCGAACGACTCAAAGACAGTGCTTCCCCTTTCCTGAAAACTCGCGTAGAAAAGACCATCGACGCGGTTAAACAGACTCTACAGGAAAGCGATCGAGCTTGGCAAGAACTGATCTCCTCGGCCACCACGGAACTGGAGAAGACTAGCACCCCGAAATAAATAGGGCTTGCAAGGACATAAAATCAGTCTTTTTTGGGGTAATTATCGTTTTTACCCCAAAATCTTCGCAAAACGCCCTAAATCGTCTAAAAAGCTCCTTTCTCGACGGCCTTGTGCTTTTGACTAGCTAAGTACCTAATCAAAATTAATTACCAATCATGACGCTTACCTATCAACCACCAACCCCCCATCGCTGGCACTTTGATAATCGGGCGATTTTGCCCCTTAGAAACCCTAATTTCTGGAAAATCGAGAGTGGAGTCGTAAAAACCTCCACCTGGTTAGAAGATGGAACCCTGATCGTCTTGGGATTGTGGGGACCTGGCAATTTTGTTGGCAAAACCCTAGAGAGAGTCAATCCCTATCAAGTTGAGTGCATCACTCCTGTACAAGCAGTTTCCTTTTCCACAGTTGAGAGTTATCAAATGGCAGAAATTCTGCTGTCTCATCTTCAGCAAGCACAAGAACTAAGTATTATTCGTAGCTACAAACGTACTGATGTTATGGTCTTGAAATTACTGTCATGGTTAGGCAATCAATTTGGTAAACAAACCGGTACCGGACAATTAATTGATGTGCGTCTAACTCATCAGGATATCGCTGACTTATTAGGAACCACTAGAGTCACAATTACCCGCGCACTTAATCATCTTGAACAACAAGGGGCCGTGGAACGTCTTCCCGTCCATCGTCTTCTTTTACGAGAGGAGGAAATCTGGCACTACGAGATTTAGAATGGGAAGGATTATCCCTTTTTTCAATCTATGAATTGGTTAGTAGCCCTTTTAATTACTAGCGTGACGAGTTTTGTGGCCACAAATCTCGATGATCTGATGGTGCTAATGTTGTTTTTCTCGCGACTTAATGCTAATTTTCGACCTCGACACCTGATTATTGGTCAATACCTCGGTTTTACCCTGATTCTCCTAGCTAGTTCCCTCGGTTTACTATTTGGGTTACTGGTTTCTAAAGAATGGATTGGTCTATTAGGATTTATCCCTCTAATTATCGGCATTAAACAACTTTTGTCAAGGGAAAATGAGGATTATATTCAAGAAGTAAGAGAAGATGTTAATTATTCTAAAAATCGCTCCTTTTTTCCTCGTTTTCCCTCCCAAACCTATTACGTTGCTGCCGTGACCGTGGCTAATGGCGGTGATAATATTGGTATCTATACCTCTCTTTTTGCCAATAATTCCCCGATGCACGTCTTAATTATCATGATAATTTTTTATCTCATGATGGGGATTTGGTGCGCCCTAGCCTATTTTTTGATTACCCATCCCAGGATAGCTAAAGTGGTTACAAACTACGGACATAAAATTAGTCCTTTTATCTATATTTTTCTAGGGATTTATATATTAGTTGACAGCCAATTCTATCGTTTATTTTTAACCTATTAACCAAGAATGCCTAAAAAATTATCTTTCAGCTACACTAACTAATACTAAATCCTCTTTAAAAGTTATCTATGAGCTACATTGACCGGAATCAATTTTCTGCAACTTTCGACATCGCCATTATCGGGGGAGGATTTAGTGGTTCCCTCGTGACAGCGAACCTGTTACGCGACACAGGGACTCCATTATCGATCGCCCTGATCGAGTGCCGAAAACCCCTCGGTACGGGGATCGCCTACGGAACGCGAGACAGCGGCCACCTGCTCAATATTCCTGCGGGCAAAATGAGCGCCTTCGAGGACGATCCCGAACATTTCCTCCACTGGTTAGCAGATAACGGCTATCGATCGATCGATCCGGCCAGCTTCGTCCCGCGTCTAGTGTACGGCAAATACATCCGATCGATCCTAGAAGAAGCGCGGGACAACGCCATTGCCGATCACCGTCTGGAAACGTTTACCGATGCGGCGATCGATCTGGCACTCGACGGGGAAAAGGCGACGATTACCCTCAAAGGAGGCAAGAAAATCAGCGCCGCAAAAGTAGTTCTGGCGCTGGGCAATTTTCCCGCAACGGTTCCCCAACCCCTCGCGTCTCTGAATTACCCCTATCTCCGCGACGCTTGGGAGACAGACACACTCGCCGATCTAAAACCCGACGGGAAGATCCTGATCGTTGGGACGGGGTTAACGATGGTGGATATGGTGGTTTCCCTGGCACAAAGGGGATTCACGGGCAAAATCCACGCGGTTTCCCGTCATGGCCTGATCCCCCGATCTCACCGCCCCACCGATCCCTATCCCCCGTTCCTCACCCTCGAAACCGCACCCCAGACCACGCGGGGACTCCTACGGCGAATTCGCGCGGAGGTAAAAAGCGCCGAGAGTCAAGGTCACGACTGGCGGGCCGTTTTAAACGCCTTACGCCCGATATCTCAAGGTCTATGGCATTGTCTGCCGATAGGGGAACGCGCCAGATTTCTACGCCACCTGAAAGCCTATTGGGAGGTTCTTCGCCATCGCCTCGCCGACGAGATCGCCAGTATCCTCGATGAGGCTGTAGAATCGGGACAATTAACCTATCATGGGGGAAGAATTGAAACTGCCGAGGATAAAAACGGCTGTGTAGAGGTTACTATCCGTCAACGGGGAACGGGAAACCTCTTAAACCTAACCGTCGATCGAATTATTAACTGTACCGGCGCGAGTAACGATTACAGGACCATAACCGATCCCCTCGTCGTTCATCTTCGCCAACGCGGGTTAATCCGTCCCCATCCTTTGAATTGTGGCATCGAAACCGCGGACAACGGGGCGATTCTCAGGCCAGACGGTACGGCATCGAACACGCTGTACACCTTGGGAAATCCCCGCAAAGGCGATCTCTGGGAAACCACCGCCATTCCCGAACTGCGTTTACAGGCGGCCGAACTGGCCCGGGATTTGTTGCGATCTCTGAAAGAGAGAATTTCTCTCCCCACGGCCTACTCGATAGCATTCCGGCCGGCAGCGCCGATTTTTCGCCAGCTTTTTGATAGGGAATCGAGTACCTACACCTATCTGATCGCTGATTCGGGTACGGGGGAGGCAATTTTAATCGATCCGGTCCTCGAACAGGTTGATCGCGATCGGCAGATTCTTTGGCAGTTGGGGTTAACTCTAGGCTACACGATGGAAACCCATGTCCACGCCGACCATATCACCGGAGCGCACCGCTTACGGGAGTTAACCAACTGTTCGATCCTCGTTCCCGAAAACGCGGAAGTGAGCGATATCGATGGTTATGTGCGCGATGGCGACCTCTGGATCGTGGCAGGTCAGCAGCTAAAAGCGATCGCTACTCCGGGCCACACCGATAGTCATATAGCCTATCTCATCGATGAAAAACGCCTATTAACGGGGGATGCACTCTTAATTCGCGGTTGCGGTCGTACCGATTTTCAGAACGGTTCGCCGGAAGTGCTATACAAGACGGTAACGGAGAAGTTATTCACCCTCCCCGATGATACGCTTGTTTATCCCTGTCACGATTATCTGGGAAGAACGGTCTCCTCGATCGGTGAGGAAAAGCGCTGGAATCCCCGTTTCGCCGGCCGCAATCGTGAGGATTTTGTGGAGTTGATGAATAATCTCAATCTACCCTATCCCAAGAAGATGACCGCGGCCTTAAGTGCCAACGCGCGGGGTGGTAAGGTGGTTTTCGTCATGGATTATCAGATTTAGTGAATATTTTATTTTAAAAATTTTTCTTTTTAGGTTTAGGAGGCCGCTCTATACTTTTAGGGGAGGGAGGTGATTGAGGTGGTTCTTGCAATAATTTAATAAGAGTTTGAATAATTTCATCTACGACTTCATCTCTCAAAGTCCCGCATTTTCTTCTAAATAATTCTCTGTCAAGTGTAGATATGTAGTCCGATCTAACATAAGAAGCTTCGTATCCATCATCTAGATGTCCTTCTTTAAAATCTTTCCGCTTAATTTCTACCATCCCCGATCTTTTATTAGAATTGCTAGTTATGTAAGCGCAGATAAACCCTTTTCCCGCTAAGGCAGGAGCGAGGATTAGAACAGGCCTTTCTTTCTCTTCTTCTGGATTATCCTGATAGGGAAAGGGAGCATATACTACATCTCCTTTTTTATAAAAAATGGACACTTGATTCAATTTTGAACATACTCCTCTTTTGTATTTTCCTCTTTCAAAAAAGTAAAATTACTGTGATTAGCGATCACTTCCAGAATCTCTTGATCTTCGGACTCCGACTCTTCAACCACAAAATCAATTAGTCTGTCAATAAATCCAGCCGCATTGCGAATCCGAACTCTAAAAGAGTTTTTGGAATCAGTCGGCGTACTGAAATCTATATTTTTTTTACGAGACTGATCGATTATATCGCCCATTATTACTTGAATATCTTGAAGAGTTTCAATATCAAAAAAATCAATGTAATCTTCTAGCTTGTCACCAAACGTTTCTAATTTTTCTGAAAAAACTTTTAAAAAATCTTCTTCTAGATAAAATAAATCTCTTTCAGAATAACTGCAATATTTTGCGATGATTATTTTTAAAGAATTCCAATTGCTATCGAGAATACGAAAATCTCGATATAAATTTTCAGCTTTTTCTCTTAAAAAAGCGATGGTTTTGAGGTCGATATATGTAGTGTCTTGTGAATTTAGTTCAACAAAATTTTTAATTGCAAAAATAGCATGATCTATTGCATTATAGACTTGATGCCATTCTCTTTTTTCAAAAAGAATTGTAATGTTGCCAGCTATGTCTTTAATTTCTTTGTTTATTTTGTCATTGGTTTTTGCAGATTGCCAAGAAATAGATTCAAAAAAAACTTCGCTTTCGTATAAATTTTCAACAATTTTTGTCAAACATTCATCAACCTTCCTAAAAAAACTTTGATTGCGATAGTTGACAATGACGGTTTTATTTATTAACAAAAAAAGCTTTATTGATCCTTTTTGAAAATAATTATCAAAAGAATCGGAAATTTTTTTAGAGTTATCTTTATTAATCGGAGTACGTTTGGTGATTTTCCAATCAGTTAAGTGATTCTCTTTGCAAGCCATAGGAGCTTATCCACTAACAGTACGATGTCATCTAATGATTATATCATAACAACCTTACCACACTCGCCTCCAGCGCAGCAACGCCGATCGCCTTCTACCCAGCCATCCCCAACCCGCAACCGTCAAGAGTTCCCCTTTCTAAACGGAAAGTCACGAGAAGATCATTCAACGCATCCATATCGCCATCCATTAAAAACGCATCGTGACCGTGCGGCGATCGCAGCCAGAATAATTCAGAATTGGGGATATATTTCGCCAACTCCTCTTGTTCTACGGGAGGATAAAGAAGATCAGAATCGATCGCCACGATCGCCGTCGGTTGTTGAATCGACTGTAAAACCGATTCGTAACTTTTTCCCGTCCGGGTGACATCATGACGATCCATCGCCCTACTTAGGGTGATATAAGCATTGGCGTCAAAACGTTCGACTAACTTTTTTCCCTGATATTCTAAATAGCGGGCGATCGTGAACTCTCCCCCCTCCCCGTACTCCCGGCCGAAACGGGACTCGAAACTGGTGTGCGATCGGTAGGTAGTCATCGCCATCATCCGGGCTGCCGATAAACCCCGGGCCGGAGGGCGATTGATCGCATAATTTCCCCCTTGCCAATGGGGATCGGCGTAGATCGCTCCCCTTTGAGCTTCTCCTAGTGCGATACACCAGGCCGAATGTCGTCCCGAAGCCGCAATCACAGCGATCGATCGCGTCCTCTCCGGGTACAGTAGCGCCCACTCCAAAACCTGCATTCCTCCCAAAGAACCCCCGATCACCAATCGCAAAGACTCGATCCCCAATGCGTCCACCAACAGCCGTTGTAGGTGAACCAGATCCCGAATGGTGATCTCTGGGAAAGTCGGGCCGTAGGGTTTACCGGTACGGGGATCGATCGAAGTGGGGCCGGTCGTCCCGTAGCAACTGCCGAGAATATTGCTACAGACAATAAAATCGCGGGTCGGATCGAGAACGCGTCCGGTTCCTAACAAAGGTTCCCACCAAGCTTCTACGTCGGCCGATCCCGTGAAGGCATGACAGACAATAACCCCGTTATCCCGCTTGTTATTCAAAATTCCCCAGGTTCGATAGGCGATCCGCACCCTTTCGAGAACCGCCCCCGATTCGAGAACAAAAGGATGCAGTGGGGAATAGAAACGGGTTTCCGGGGAGATCAAGTCTAGGCGATCCATGGGCGGGGTGGTGGGTTATAAACTCTGGAAAGTTTGCTGGAAATCCTCGATAATATCGTCAATATGTTCCAAACCCACGGAAACGCGGATTAATTCGGGCGTTACTCCCGCCGATCGCTGTTCTTCCTCGTTTAACTGCTGGTGAGTCGTCGAGGCGGGATGGATAACGAGGGTTTTTGCGTCCCCCACATTGGCGAGATGACTGGCCAGTTTCACCCGGTTGATAAAATTCCGCCCGGCCTCGAAACCGCCCCGAATCCCGAAGGCTAAAACCCCGCCGAAGCCGTGTTTTAGGTACTTCTTCGCCCGTTCGTGGTAAGGATGTTCCGGTAATCCGGGATAGTCCACCCATTGCACCTGTGGCTGTTCTTTGAGCCAGTTCGCCAGGGCCAAGGCGTTGGATACATGACGATCGACCCGTAGGGAGAGGGTTTCCAATCCCTGTAGCAGTAAAAATGCGTTAAACGGACTCAAGGCGGGTCCGAAGTCCCGCAATCCCTCCACCCGGGCCCGGATAATAAAGGCGATATTGCCCAAAGGGCCGGACGGTCCGAATACCTCATAGAAATTCAACCCGTGATAACCCGGCGCGGGTTCGGTAAACTGGGGAAATTTGCCGTTTCCCCAGTCGAATTTCCCCGAATCGACGATTACTCCGCCGATGGAAGTGCCGTGACCGCCGATCCATTTGGTGGCCGATTGCACCACGATATCGGCCCCCTGTTCGATCGGGCGACAGAGATAGCCGCCGCAGCCGAAGGTATTATCGACGATCAGGGGGATACCGTTCTCGTGGGCGATATGGGCTAGGGCAGCAAAATCGGGAATATTAAATCGGGGATTGCCGATCGTCTCGACGTATAAGGCTTTAGTGCGATCATCGATCGCCGCTCGAAAAGCCTCGGCCTCATCGCCATCGACGAACTTGACATTTATTCCTAAACGTGGTAGGGAGACTTTGAACTGATTATAGGTTCCGCCGTAGAGGTAGCTAGTGGAAACGATATTATCCCCCGCACCGGCAATATTAGCGATCGCTAGAAATTGGGCTGCCTGACCGCTAGAGGTGGCCAGGGCTGCTGCACCTCCTTCTAAAGCGGCGATCCGCTTCTCGAAGACATCGGTGGTCGGGTTCATGATCCTGGTGTAGATGTTGCCGAACTCTTCTAGGGCAAACAGTCGCGCCCCGTGGTCGGCATCGTTGAAAACGTAGGAGGTGGTTTGATAGATGGGAACGGCGCGGGCGTTAGTTCCGGGGGCAGGTTCCTGGCCAGCGTGTACTTGCAGCGTCTCGAAACGGTAACGGTCAGACATAGGCGATCGGGGAGGAAAATAAAGGGGAAATTCCTCGATTTGTGCGATCGAGGACAAGGGGTGATTAAATGACCTCCTTAGGGGATGGAATGGGTACAGTGGGCTTATCTGCTTACTGTATTTTTCTATCATAGCCATCTTCTGCGAGTCAATTTATTGAGATATCCTTTATACAAAATATCTTTTATACCGAAACTGGATTGTGTTAGGGTAATTGCTACACAAGAAAGTACCAGCTAGACTGGTGGAATGAGAATGTATCATTTAAGACAAAGTGAATTTTGTGATAATTGCTTCTGGATAATCTTGATCGCTTTCTTGGATAAATAAATGCTTTTTTGGTCAACTTTATGACTCTCTTATTCTTTGTGTGATAAGTTTAACTTATATAGCAGTGATCGGTCTTTGTCTCCTTTGTGTCTCTGTGGTTCGTTCCACTCACTTGCCCACAAGACTGTATCTTAAAATACATTTTACTCACCAAAACTAAGAGAGCCACTTTCTGACTAAAACTAACGAAATAATCATCGCAATTCATGACTAATAAAACATTTAATTGCCGAATATGATAACTACAAATAGACAAGTATTTTTCGATATTTTGCCAGCCATAAGGGAAAGAAATAAAGAGAATAAATCTGAATTCATTTAAATAATATAGGACAAGCTTACTTTCATTTTCTAGTTGCTAGAATTATTAAAATAGATAAAATCAGCCATTTTATTTGTTTGCAAATCTATCTATAAACTATCTCTATTCTCAATTAAGATGCTCAAAATTCGCCTTTTAGCTAGACCAAGTAATCTCTTTTTTTTGTTATTAATTTTGGCGATTATTTTTAATCCTTTCGTGATTGTCAATGCTGGAGAAAGAGGGGTTTTAATGGTTTTTGGTCAAGTACAGGAGAAAATACTTAATGAGGGTATTCACGGGATTATTCCCGTTGTTAACACGGTAAAAAAACTAAGTGTGAGAATCCAAAAACAACAGATAGCGGCCGAAGCTTCCTCCAAAGACCTACAGGAAGTATTTACAGATGTAGCCCTGAATTGGCATATTTTAGCATCAGAAGTTAATACTATTTTTCAACAAATTGGCGATGAAGCGGCTGTCATCGAACGAGTGATCGATCCAGCAGTGGAGGAAATTCTTAAGGCAGTTATGGCTAAATATACCGCCGAAGAATTAATTACTAAACGGGAGGAGGTGAAAGGAGAAGTAGATATTCGTTTGAGCGAAAGACTGAAAAATTATCATATCGGTGTCGATGATATTTCTTTGGTTCATGTCAATTTTTCTGATCGCTTTACCGATGCGGTGGAAGCCAAACAAATTGCCGAACAGGAAGCCAAAAAAGCCGGTTTTATGGTGCTGAAAGCTCTGAAAGAATCGGAAGTGAAAATCAATCTGGCTAAAGGAGAGGCGGAAGCTCATCGCATTCTCCAAGATTCCTTAAGTCCAGAAGTTTTACAGAACAAAGCGATCGAAAAATGGGACGGTAAACTCCCCCTATTTATGGATGATAATCTGCTTAAGTCCCTTGAATTGGTTAAAGATAAGCGAAAAACTAGATGATAAAAACAATTTATTAAAACCAGAAGAAAGAATACTTGATTTTATTGAACTTCACTGCGAGGAACTCCTCTATGCTGTTTAAATCCCGAAAGACAAAGCAGAAATTTAACGCTGATTACTGGCGAGATCATTCGGCCAACGAACGTACCTATCTGTCTTGGATGCGTGCTTCCATCGCTTTGATGGGTTTTGGTCTGGTCATTTTGCGTTTACGGACAGCATCTTTGTCATCTCTAGGACTAGGTTGGTTGTTGGGTTTTGTCTTAGCTATGGTGGGATTATTAACCGTTGTCATCGCCACGCGCCGATATTTTCTCATCCGGCGGGCGATCGATAGTAATAGCTACGAACCTGCTCAAGTCTGGATTATTTGCTTTAGTATAGCGATCGCTGGTCTCGGGTCAGGAATTCTCTATTTTGTCGCCATCAGTCCCGATAGCGGTGGGGTAGAAAGCATCGTTTTTGATTAAAACCCCATCCTCGCAGGGAGCGGGATGGGGAAAAAATTGCTCGATACAGGTGGTAAAATCCAGATAACTACTTAAAATTGCCCATTTTCCGACCTTTCCCAGGAAGGGGCGAAAGGTGGACAAATCAAAGGACAGGCACGCCAATGACTGTGAACAGGGACTCCCAAGCGTTGACAATAGCCATTTCCTCTCCCCTGAAACTTATAAAACCGACAGTAACGACAGGTAGAGGAACAAGTAGCAACTTTCGGGAGAGGATTTCCCGTGGTTTCGATCGCTGTTAGTTTTGGGGATAGGGTGGAAATGGTGTCTAGCATGGAAGTCTCCAAGGCTAACGGGGTTCACTAGCGACTCTTACCGTACCTAGTCCCAAATTATGTCACAGTTGCCCATCCTCCCGGAGTATAACGATTGACACGCTCCTAAAAAATTGGGTGGTGATTCGGTAGTAGTGATGGCGGCTTAATCCTTTGCTTTGCTGTGCATTGTAGTCATGGATAAAATACCAAAGGGTTCCCCAACGTGATTCTCCATTTTTTTAGAGAAAGAT
>NZ_SFBO01000144.1:0-18123 GCF_007095705.1 Microcystis sp. Msp_OC_L_20101000_S702 | reverse complement strand
GGTGATGCAAGGGTTTTAAGAGATTCTAGCAGATTTAAGTGCATTTGGGAAGCTCTCAATCAAGCTAAAAGCCCTTTCCTGTAAGGTTTTTAGATTTATTCAGCAAACCCTAAATAAAAGCTCGGGCTAGGTGAGAAAGTATTCTTAAATTGTTCCTAATCACTACATTCCAGAAAAAGTTGCTGTATTTAAAGGGTCAATTTAAGTCTGAATGGCATCACTATCTGATCCATCGAAGTCTCACTCCGAAGTCTCACGGCCGAAACCTGATTCCTCACCTAACGGAAGATTTTTGATTTTTGCAAGAGGTCTAATGTTCATTTGACTTAGACTAATAGGCAACCATATATATTATATCCCATGCGGCAATTTCTCTATATTTAATAAATCTTGACATTTCTCTCCCCAACTAGCGATTCAGATTTTGGAGTTTTTGGGGACTTCCAGGGTTTTGATCTCTCGAATGATAGGAGCGAGTGCTGCTAAATCAGCGACTGCTTAGGGTGTAATAGCAAATCTATTTTTAATAGTTTGATAACTCCCAATCTAACTTTAACTTCCCACTATCCTATAACTTATTAAACAGGATTTAGTATTGGCTGATTTTACCTTCGATCTCCCCTGCCACCCTTAATAAAGGAAGTGCCGATCCCCCCTTAATCTCCCCTTGATAAAGGGGGGAAATCTGACAACTTTTAACATCTACCTACTTACTAGGTTGATTTTGCCCGGGCCAGCCAATGGAGGTTAAAGATTGCTTGATAGATGGGATTATGGACCCGCAGCTGGCCCTGATCTTTGATCACTAACCCTGATAAAAGTAACTCTTTTTCTGGGGGGCTATCCTCGGCAATCACCTCTTTTTCCCTTAAAATCCGTTCATAGAGTCTCAGGAGCAACTGGGAGCGATGACTGTTGAGAAGCCGATCGCGAATAGTCCGCAGATGTTCCGGTTCATCCTGAGCCTCCCAATTGCCAATGATCTTCTTCTGTACTAAGTCCTCAATCCAGGAGGCCTCACTATTGGGGGGAATCGGTGAGGTGGCGGTGCGAATTAACTGACAGAGTTTTTGGGTCAGAAAAGGTTGACCGTTTGTCCAGGCAAAGACTTCTTTTAAGACAGTTTGCGGGTTACTAAATTTCTCGGCCAATCCGCGCAGTAAAGGCTGGGCTTCGTGTTCCTTAAAACCCTCCAATTGAATCGAATGACCGATATTAAAAGGAGTGATTTGGTGGTCGGTAATTAAATCGGAGGGGGTGACAACACCGAAGAAAGCGAAGGTCAAACGCCGATAGAGCGGGTTAAAACCGCGCTGGTTATAGCAGGAACGAATCAGGGCAAAAAAGTCATTAACCACAAAATTTAAGCCCAAAACGCTATCGATTTCATCGATAAAAATCGCAATCGGTTTCGGGGGAGAACCTTCCACTATCCCCACTTCCAGCAATAACACCTCTTCGATAAATTCCCCCAAGCGCTGCACTGCCGAGACATCTTCCCGTTCTTGCCACCAAGCTTTCAGATTGACCCTTTTGAGCAGGCCAAAACGTCGTCCTAACTCGAAGGCTATCCCCTTGTACCATTGGTCGGGAGTGACATTTTCGCTGCCGATACGGGTTAAATCAATGGGAGCGCAACAGATGCCCTCGTGTTGGAGGTGATCGATCATGCGTACCATTAAACTAGACTTACCCATTTGACGGGGATTGAGAACATAGCAAAAATCGCCGCGTTTGAGGGCTTTATAGAGATAACGGTCGGCGGCGCGGACCACGTAGGTGGGTGCATCCATAGGCAAACTGCCCCCCACTTGGTAGTCAAAGGTGCTAGATTCTTCGGTACTTCTGAGCAGTTCATTTTCAAACAGTAATTCTGCTTGGGTGGCCTTGAGAATTTCTAGGGTTTGGCTGAGTTCCAGGGTGCGCTCCCGCACTTTCTGTTCTAGGGTGCGGCTATACTCGGCTAATTTTTCGGTAAAGCGAATCCGTTCCGCTTCCGCCTGTTTTCGTTCGCTAATATCGGTAAAAGCGGTGATCGCATAGATAATTTCTCCTTTTTCGTCAAAAACGGGCGTGGCATACACTTCTAGGGGGATAATCTTCTCTCCTTGGTGAACTTCTATATCATCCACCGTGTTTTTTTCCCCCCTTAAAGCTCGGACAATCGGATGGTATTCTGTGGGATACAATCGATCGGTTCCAGCTTGATATAACTGATAGGTTTCCCCCAACTGATTAGCCGTGGTGATATTAACTATCTCTTTTCCTAAAATCTCCTGGGCGGTTTGATTGGCATAATAGGGTTGACTGTCGGCATCGAGGACAAATACCCCCACTGGCATGGCTTCTAAAAATTGCGCTAGTTGTCTCTGTTTGGCTTTGATTTCGGCGTAGAGTTTGGCGTTAGTAATTGCGATGGCAGCTTGGCTAGAGAGCAATTGCAGCACTTCCAATCTTTCTTGGGTAAAAGCCCCGACGGTGAGATTATTTTCTAGATAGACAATTCCCCGCAGTTGTCCTTGGTCGAGGAGGGGGGAACAGAGCAGCGATTTGGTTTGATGGGTTTTAATATAGGGATCGTTGCTAAAATCGCCCTGATGGGCAGCATCGTTATTCAGAACGGTTTGACCGCTCCGGGCTACATAGTAAATAATTGAGACGGGAAGATGTTCTTCGATGGCATGAGATTTAAAGACTGTCACCCTGTCTTCCTGCACTGAACCGGAGGCTTCGATCGATAGTTGTCCGCCGCTTTCTAGGATAAGATAGCCCAGCTGCGCCCCAGCATTTTCGATGAGAATTTTCATCAGGGTGGCGAGTAATTGATCTAAAACTATCTCGCTAGAAATGGCTTGGGATGCTTTCATAATCGTGGCTAAATCTAACAGTTCTCCCGAATGACTAACTGAATTTTTTCTGGTGGTAGTTCTCCTAGTTTCGGTCGGGGAATTGGAACCATAATTATTGACCATTAACTGAGAATAGCGGCTTTCTATATCTTTGACTTTAGCTGTTGCTCCCCAAATAGAATAGAGATAAGCAGCTTCATTGATGTAGGTTTTGGCAATTTTTACTTTACCCCAATCGAGATAGAATTTCGCCGCTAGTTCGTTAGCCAGTGCCTCTTCATTAATGTATTCATTTTCCTTGGCTTTAGCGATGGCTAGATCGTAGTTTTCTATGGCTTCTAGATAGGATTGCTGCACTCGATCCTTTTCCGCTGCCACTAAATAAAATTTATGGAGATAGTTAGAGGGGGCTTGATTGGCCCATTCCTGTTGCTTTTTCTGATTATTCGTCACTCGTTCTAATACTTGCTTTTTTTGGTCATTGTCCAGATGATTATAAATAGCTAAATGGGCGAGGGAATCATAGAAATTATGCAGAGGAATCAATAAAGTAGCGGTGGCTCCCCCTAGATAATTTTGGGCTTGGTTAGCATTTTCAATGGCTTGTTTGTACTGTCCAAATAGATAACAAAGGTATAATTTATTGACAAATAAAGCACAGAGACCATAGAGATCATTAGCCTCTAGATGGTACGGTAACATAAGAGTTTCTTGATAGTATTTTCCTTCTAAACGGCTGGGATTTTCCGAGCGCCCCAGCAGATTTAAAACTGTTTGTCCGTAGATTTTTAGATAGTTGCGGGTGTTTTCTTGTTTGAGCTTAACAAAAGCCAGATCATAGTTAGCTATTTCTCTAGCTAATTCGGTTAATTCCTGTCCGATAAAGGCGGAATGAAAACAGTAAAGATAGGCGCAGGTTGTTCCGTAGTAGAGATCGCCCATTTCTAAACCGGTTTGATAGGAAGATTTTAACAAAGACAGGGAATTTTTAATCGGTTCTTTCCAGATACTAATAGTGGCGGAAAAGACGGCAATTATTTTCGGCATCAGGGCTTTGGCATGAAATTTATCAGCAATGTTTAAAGCTAATCGTCCAAATTGATAACCCGTTTCCCAATCTTCTAAAAGACCACAAAGAATTAAGCCATAATTGACATAAGTAAAAGCCGCTAGATAACTATTGCCGTATTCAATTGATAAGTTAACCTGTTTTGATACTAGGATGGGTAAGAGACGAGGTGCGGCAATATAAACAGGAGGAAATATGGCACTCGCTATCTTCATGATTGCTAATTTTTCTTCCTCATTTATCGGCGGTAAATTACTTAAATTTTCGATATTTTGACCCGCTAATTTTTGCCTAGTTTTATTGAGTTCTTCCTGAATATCTGATGATTTTAAGGATTCAGGAATCTCGAAATCTAGGCTTTTGAGGACGGATAAACCAATTTCTACCGCTTTTAGTTCGTGATTTTGGGCTTGATAAGCTTCGATGATGACTTCATAAACTTTCACCTTATCTAGGGTTGTTTTTGCCTGTTTTAACACGAGATTAGCCCAGCACTGCATCTGCTCAAAATCTCCACTTAAATAGGCGATTTCTGTGGCTTCAGAATAAATATCTAAAGTCAGTTGATAGTTATTCTTCCAGCTTGCTTTTTTGAGAAGTTTTTGAGCGATTTTAATATATTTTAAGGCTCCAGTTTGGGCATTAGCGGCTTTTGCCTTTTGGGCTGCTAGTAAATTCAAGTTAGCCACTGACTCTCGTTCTTTTTCCTCGCTAATTAGTTGATAACCAAGATTGAGATGATCGACTATTTTAAAAATTTTTTCCGATAATTCATTGGCGGCAGTATGCTGCCAAAGTAAGCGACCAATTTTTAGGTGAATTAAAGATTTTTTGCTGTCTTCGATGAGAGCGTAAGCTCCTTGTTGAATGCGATCATGAGCAAATTTATATTCTTGAATCAGTAATTGTTCATCTAATTCTGAGAGGGGAATAATTAAACCAGCTTCACTACTATAAGTTAAAATTGGTAAAAGTTCTGGGGGTGATTTTTCAGAGATTAATGCTAGAATATTTAAATTAAACTCTGCCCCAAGACAGGCCGCTAAACTTAAAATTTCCTGAGTTTCGGGAGGCAATTTCTGCATTTTACCCATCATAAATTGAATCAGATTGTCGGTACTGCCAATCCTTTGAATTTGACCGAGATGCCATTGCCAATAGCCCCTATTATTATCGGTTTTAGTGGTTGTTTGCTGCCCTGGTTGAAAAAATAGCAAATTTTCCCAGTAGATAGTTTTGAGAAATTCATTGACAAAAAAAGGATTCCCGTGGGTTTTTTGCCAGACTAAATCGGACAAAGATTGCACATATTCGGGTGAATGGTTTAAGGTGTCAGCAATTAACTGATTGACCTGTTTAAGACCCAGAGGTTTTAAAATAACTTGATTGATAATTATGCCCCCCTGCTCTAATTTATCGAGAGTAGCACTTAGGGGATGGGTGGAATTAATTTCGTTACTGCGATAGGAACCAATTAAAAATAAATAGTCCATATCGCCATCGAGCATAATTAATTCTATTAACTGGAGACTAGCCAAGTCTGCCCATTGTAAATCATCGAGAAAGATGACTAAGGGATGTTCTGGGGAACAAAAGACCCGAATAAAATTTTTAAAGACTAAATTAAAGCGATTTTGAGTAGCGATCGCTCCTAATTGTAACACCTCTGGTTGTGGACCGATAATTAATTCTAGTTCAGGAATCACATCAATAATAACCCGTGCATTCGCCCCCAAAGACTTTAAGAGTTTTTGTCGCCATAGTTCCAGTTGTGATTGACTTTCCCCCAAAAGTTGCTTGACAAGATGAGTCAAAGCGCTAACCACGGCAGCATAGGGAATATCGCGCTGAAATTGGTCAAATTTACCAGAGATAAAAAAGCCGCGTTTTTCAGTAATTGGCTGATAAATTTCCCTAACTAGGGTGGTTTTACCCATGCCAGAATAACCCGTAACTAGCATCAGTTCGGTGTGAGAGGAGTTTTTAGCCGCCGTGGCTACCCGTTGAAAAGCAGTGAGGAGAGTGGCGATTTCTGTCTCCCTACCGTAGAGTTTTTGGGGAATTTGGAACTGATTGGCTAGATCTTGCCCAGCGATGACAAAATCCTCAATTTTACCCGTTGTTTCTAGTTGTCTTAAACATTCTTCTAAATCTGCCCGAATACCATAGGCACTTTGGTATCGTTCCTCCGGGGTTTTAGCCATCAGTTTCCTGATGATTGCCTCCACCACCGGGGGAATTTCCTCCCTGACGAGACTATTAATCTCCAAAGGTTGTTTTGCCAGATGACAGTGAACTAATTCCAAAGCATCGTTAGCCCGAAAAGGTAATTGTCCGGTGAGAAGTTCATAGAAGCTAACGCCCAAAGAATAAAAATCTGTACGGTAATCGAGACTGCGATTCATCCGTCCGGTTTGTTCGGGAGAAATATAGGCTAAAGTCCCCTCGAGGACGTTGGGATTTTTTAGCCCCGGATTTTCCCGCTGCAGGACGCTGGCAATGCCAAAATCGATGATTTTAATCTGTCCGGTTTCGGGGTTAAGAACTATATTGGCAGGATTAATATCTTTGTGAATAACCTTGGCGTTGTGAATTTTCTCTAAATTAGCCACTATTCGGGGTGCAAGACTTAAAAAGTCCCTTAAGGCTAGAGTTTTTTTGCCCTCTAGCCATTTTTTTAAGGATACACCCCCGAAATCTTCCAAAATAATCACGGGAGTTCTGCGGTAGGTTTCTAAACCATAGGCTTTAATCGCCTCCTCGAAGTTCAGGCCGCAGATGGTTTTATACTCCTGTTTGTAATGGGTTAGTTCTTGTGCGGTTGGATATTCTTGCTTGAGGATTTTGAGCATAACCGGTTGATTATCGACGGTGCGAATGGCCCGATAGACTTCCGAGTTAACGCTTTCGTAAACCTGGGCAAGAATGTCGTATCCTTTGAGAACAATCATTTTTTTACTCGGCGATTGTAAACGGCTGCGGGTCTCCCCAAGAAAAATTCTACGGGAACCAAGACCAAACTCCGCAAAGCTGACAGAACTCGATTTACCTGTGAGACGGAAGGACGGGGAGAAGGGACCACCTGCTCGAAATACTCGGAATGCAAGGTAAAACCAAAGTGAACATCTTCCGGCAAACTCAGTTTAGCAATCGGTCCGTCCTTGAGATTGTCAGGGTTAAATAACCAAGCTTCTAATACTCTGGTCGGGGTTAAAACCGTCGTCAATAGATAGCCCTGTTCTTGGGGAATAAACTGAATGCTATCTAAAATATAGCCATCGGGACAAACATAAAAATCCAGTAGTCCCCGACCTAAATGTGATACATGAGTATCACTGGCTTTTTGTTCTTGGCTAATCTGTTCAGTTAACTGATTCCAATCCTTATCGAAGGGAACCTTGGCTAATACCGAGGGCAAGTCATGACAGGGAAGTTCGGCATCGCTGAGGATGCGATTACTTTGGTCGCGAAAATCCATATACTGACGACGACAGATTAATTCGCGCACATAACCGGCATAAACCTGATAAATAGCGCTGTATCCCTGTTCCGATTCCCGCGGGTCGGCGGTGTAGAGAGTGGTAGAGAACCACCCCGGATGGATGAAAGCTTGTTCGCTCATCACCCTGGCATCTTCGATAACCACTTTGCGCAGCACTCCAGGGTCAAAGGAAAACATCCAGGGGATGCCGTGGTATTCGGGGGGATAACTCTGACCGGTAAAATGTTGGATATCGTCTTTTTCGATCGCTTCGGTTAAACTAATAGTGGCATTTTGGATGGCCACAATCTGAATTTGACCGTTGGTACTATGGTAACTACAAAGGAAGTGATAACTGTCGCCATTGAAGGTAATTAATCGCGAGGGAACGGTGGTTTCTTCTTCCTTGAGATCTTGACGGTTAACCAGATAAATTTGAGTTTTCGGATAGGTTTCTTCAGGCTTAATTCTGATACCTAATAGTTTGGCTACTCCCATCTGAAAGGGCATATCGGGAATCATGATATAATCTTCGGTGACGATGACCGAATGGGGGCTACCATCGAGGGTAGTTCCCTGTAGTTTCCAGGGTTTAAGTTGTTTTTGTTGATCCCAAAGAACAATATACACCGAGGAATCTAAATCTTTTAACATACCTCCCGATGCAAGTTTTAGCTTTAATTCACAGGTGATAAATTCTTTGGTCTTTTTGTCGTAAAAGGGGTGAGCGGTATTTTCTAGGACTGGGAAAACAGACAAAGGCACGGAAACAAGATGTTGGTCAAAATAACCAATCGGAGTGATAGTATCAAGGGAAACGGGGTCCACTTCCCAGTAACGTCCCGCATCGGCAGTGAGAATTAATCTGGTTTCTTCTAGTTGTTTATCTTCGGAAACTTTTTCTAGTTTAACCATAGCAGTATTCGCTATTTCTGAACAACCCAAAATGCTGACCACGGCGGGAAAAGTGGCTTGACTAATATTAAATATAGGTAAAACTTTTCGCCAAAAACTATCCCAAGTTTTTAGTTTTTTACTGTAAACGTTAACTTGATTATTTTTACCTTGCAAGTCCCATCTAATAATTACACCTTCGCCAGAGAACAAATGACGGTCATTTTTTCTATGAAAAGGACAGACGATAAAAACGTATCCCGACAGATTTTCCGGCCAATGTCCCTCAGTAATTGTGGCGACTGCCTTATATAAATTGTTCTCATCCGGCCGACCGAGTTGCGAGCGACTAAAATTACTAACGTTGACAGTATTTTGGACAGTATCTTTGATTGACATATTCATAAGTAGAGTTTGCGGCAAAAAGTTTGTTGGTGGGGTTAGTAGCCGGTCGTCAGGAGTCAGGAGATAGGAGATAGGAGCCGGTCGTCAGGAGATTATTTTATTTATTCCCCCCACACCCTACACTCTACACCCCACACCCTACACCCTCACTGATAACTGATTACTGTTTACTGATAACTGATAGAGGATTTCACCTCTAAAAAATAGCGTCGATACAATTCATAGCCTGGTACTACTTTATCTCCCGATTGTTTGAGTAGTCCCATACTGCTGAGTTTGTAAGCGAGAATTGGGTCTAATTGTACGGGTTCCACCGCGCTCATCACCCGGTCGAGGGCTTTTGCTAGTTCAGGCTGTTGTTCTAATACTGCCCAATGGCGCCGCAGGTGATGGGCATAGATCCCGGTGACAGAGGTGGCGCTGGTTAATATTTGCGTCATGGTTATTTCCTCCCGACTGAGATAGTAGAGGGCAGTTTGTACCAAAGCTGGATGTCCTCCTACTAGCTCCATCAGTTGTTGGACTTTTTCCTGATTTTCCCAGGTGAGTTGATAACGTTGGGCTAATTGCAATACCTCCTCCAGACTAAAATGACTTAACTGTGCGGGGAATCCCACGTTAAAGGGGGATTGATTGAGCTGCAGGGGAACATAAATTTCTGTGGAATGGACGACGATAAGACGGAGTTTTTGCCAGATAGGTAGGGTTTTGGATTCTTCGTACCAAGAACGCAGCAGCGGTAAAAAATCCTTGGCCACTTGGGGATGTTCAAATATCTGATTAAGTTCATCAATAGCGAGGACAATGGGGGCGGTAATCGATTCCAGGAGATAGTCTTGAATGTAAACCGTACAGCTAATCTTGCTACCTAAATCCTCATCCCAATACTCATCTAATTGTGGTTTTAACTGTAGTTGACGGGCGGCATTGGCACACAACCAGCGCAAAAATTGGTTTAAATCAGCCAAAATCGTCTGGTCCACCTGTTCTAAGTTCAAACTCACCGTGCGGTAGCCTTGCTGTTTAGCAAAATCGAGCATTCTCAAAAGTAGGGAGGTTTTGCCCATTTCTTTGGGAGCTTTTATCCGCACTAAAGCCCCCGGTTTCTTGATTTCCTGCCTTATCTGTTCTTCGAGGGGAAGACGTTCTAAATAAAATGGGGAACCAAGGGGAACAGCCCCATTAGGATAGGGGGGCAATGTCTCCAATTTTTCGCTCTTGGCTGCCGAATTAACCGGAATTTTGTCTTGAGGGGGTGTTTTTAGCTGAAAATTCAGGGCGGCGATTTCTTG
Organism: Microcystis sp. Msp_OC_L_20101000_S702; assembly: GCF_007095705.1. Lineage (NCBI taxonomy): Bacteria > Bacillati > Cyanobacteriota > Cyanophyceae > Chroococcales > Microcystaceae > Microcystis > Microcystis sp. Msp_OC_L_20101000_S702. The sequence goes on along the minus strand of NZ_SFBO01000144.1, from coordinate 8,133 downwards.
CCAGTCGAGGCATAATCGACGACAAATTTGTTCAAAAGTGGCTTGTTCTACCGGTTTGCCAGTCAGGAAGTTGCTGACAGTAGCCAGACTAAATTCAGCTTCTTTGGCTAAGGAGCGCTGACTGCTAAAGCCCTGCTTTGTCACGGCTAATTTAACTTGATTGAGGCAGTGTTGTTGTACTCTTAGACGGCTCGATAGGGAATCTCTCATAAGAATTAGGGGTGTGGGGGAATGGGGAGGTGGGGGAATGGGGAAGTGAGGGAATTGAACTAAACACCCCAAAACCCCAAAACCCCAACCCCAACACCTAAAACCTGTCTCCTGACTGACTTGAAAATGACAATGTGGTCACAAAACCGCGGCAGTAGATGGCTGAAGTCAGGAAAAGGCGACAGCCCAACTGGGAAATATTCTAGACCAATTTAAGAGACAACCGGAACAGGCTCAAAAGTAACTTGATAACCAAGCTTCTCTAAACGTTTAACCAGACGTTTTTTCACAAATTTCTCGGTCAAACTGGGCAATCGTCTCGTCAATACTGTCAATCAGACTTAGTAACTGGGCGAGAATAAATTGCTGACCGGGACGCACCCGACCGGAGAGTGCTTCTGCCAGCAAATCCTGTTTTTGACGCAGTCTTCCTTGGGTTAAGGCGGCCATCACTATACTCCCAACACAGTTAAGGCTATTTGTGGGCAACAGTAGTCTGTCCTCTGGGGATGATGCCAAATCCCGTCATATTTCATTTTATTGCCAGCCGACACTCGACGAGCGATAACTAATTTTTGATAAGCTAAGAGACAGTAATTATAATTTCGTCGTCAATCCTATGATTTTGCCAGGTAGTACCGTTCGAGTCACCAATCCCGATGATACCTACTATAAATTTGAAGGTTTAGCCCAGCGTTTAAGCGATGGGAAAGTGGCCGTTCTTTTTGAGGGGGGCAACTGGGATAAGTTAGTCACCTTTAATCTCTCGGAATTAGAAGAACTAATTATTGCCCCGGCTAAAGGCAAAAAATAACCATGCGTCCACCCTTACCGCAATTAGCCACGGATAACCGCCATCCCGATCATATCGCCGAAGTTATCGAGACGACGACGACCGAGTTCTTAGCGCAATGTTTGGAACCAGAGGAGTTAAACTTTCCTTTTATGCCCGCTTTTGGTAGTTGGGTAAAAGCCTACGATGAAGAAACGGGTAATAAGATTTTTGGGATTGTCACCTTTGCCACCACTGCCCCGATCGATTCGGTACATCGTGCTAGAGCTTTGGGGTTATCTTTGGCTGAATTGCGGGAACAACAGCCGCAGATTTTCGCTATGTTAAAAACGGAATTTCGGGCAACTATTGTCGGTTTTGAAACCCTATCCGGACAATTTAATGGCAATGGTTCCGGTCGAGGTTATATCTATCAATATATTCCTCCCCGCCCTCCACAAATTCATCAGGCAGTTTATCAATGTGAGTCGTTAGAAGTGGTTTATTTTAGTGAACAATTAGACTTTTTAAGAATTTTATTACAGGTCAAAAATACTCCCGTGGAAGCTTTGGCAGCCGCTTCTATCCGTCAGATGTATCAATTGCGTCAAGCCGATCGACAATGGTTAGTGAATGTGGGCAGACAGTTAAGTGTTTTACTTAAAGATGATTATGATCGCTTGCGTTATATTCTCAGTCAAATTCATATTAGTCCTTAGATGATTCGGCGTTGCTGATTTTAATTATGAATTGTCTTCTGAGCAATTCTTCAAACTCCAAACCAAGTTAACTTGTGGATACTTTGTACAATTAGCATTCATATATGGATTGCTGCAAAACTGATACCTGATAAATGGACAACTCTTATTCTCAATTAACCGAAAACTTGCTGAAATTGGTGCAACATTTGCCCCACTTAAAAGATGGCAAATGGATTCAAAGATCTCTGGAAGCAATAGTCAGAATTGCCGAGGAGGAAATCGATCGCCTCGATTGGAAAATTCTAACCTATGCGATCGAAGATTTAGAAAAGGGATTTCAGGTATTTTACCCCTACCGTCACATTCGTAAACTGACCATTTTTGGCTCGGCACGCATCAAACCCGATAGCAGTGAATACCGTCTGGCAGTAGAGTTCGCACGCTGTATCAGTCAATACGGTTTTATGGTGTTAACCGGTGCTGGGGGTGGCATCATGCAGGCAGGGAATGAAGGCGCCGGACGGGAAAATTCCTTCGGATTAAATATTCAGCTACCCTTTGAACAGGGGGCTAATCCCTATATCATAAATGATGCCAAATTAATCGATTTTAAATATTTCTTTACCAGAAAACTATTTTTTCTGCGGGAAAGTGACGCAGTAGCTTTATTCCCCGGCGGTTTCGGCACCCAAGATGAAGCCTTTGAGACGCTTACCCTCTGTCAAACCGGTAAATACGGACCTGCACCCCTAGTATTAATTGATGAGCCTGATGGGGATTACTGGCAAACTTGGCAAGAACAAATTAGTGAAAATCTGCAAAAAAGAGGACTGATATCCGCCGAAGATCGGAATTTTTATACTATTACCAACGATCTAAACCACGCTTGTCAAACAATTCGCCACTTCTATCGGGTCTATCACTCCAGCCGTTTTGTGGGAGAATCCTTTGTTATTCGTCTTAATCACGAACTAAGCGAGGAACAGATCGAACAAATTAACCAAAACTTCGGCGATATCCTAGTTAAAGGGAAAATCGAACCCAGTCAAATTCTAGAACGAGAGAATCGGGATTCCAGCCACCATTTACCTCGTCTAGTTTTTTACTTCAACGGCAAGAGTTACGGACGCTTGTATCAATTAATTGATCACATCAACGATTTAAGTCCTGTAGTTGCCCTTGAAGAGCATCCCGAGAGAAAATAAATACTAGGCCAGAGTTTCTGGACAGTATCCTAAACCCTTAGTAAATTGTTGCCGAAAAGCCTCTATATCTTGCTGATCCGGGGTACCATGGGAGACGATCGCCACTTGGTAACGACGCATGACATCAATGGGGGATTGTCCCGTTTCCAAACTCCAAAAAACCATCTGGAGACGCATTTCCGGTTGATAGGGAATCCCTAACTCATTCATGTAGGCGCGAAAATCCCCGTGTTGGCAAGGAGTAAGCATTTGATTAAACTTTACCTTGACCACCCAACCGTTAATCTGATGAATAACCGTCATGACGGAGGAGGGTAGATGAGTCATCGATCGCAGGTATTCGGTGACTCGTAGCGTTAAACTAGCGTTAGCAAGAAAATAGAGATAGTCCATATTGGCCGCTGGGATGTTGGCTAACAGTCACGATTAGTGTTATATCTCTAGTCTGACGATAAACCGTTCCAGATACCAAGGGGAGAAATCCCCGATTTAGTGAAGTTCGCCTGGGTAGAATTACCCGACTTTTGCGAAGATCTTTATGATGATAACGACGATGATCCCTGACCAATCACTCTCCAGCTACGATTATCACCTTCCTCCGGAGTTAATTGCCCAAAATCCCGCAGAACCCCGAGACAGTTCCCGTCTTTTGGTGGTAGATTCTCCTAATAGTCATAATTTGGCTATTTTTCGGGATTTACCTACTTGGTTAGAGCCGGGGGATTTGTTGGTTCTCAACGATACCCGCGTGATTCCGGCCCGTTTATTTGGTCGTAAAACCACCGGCGCACCCATAGAAATATTACTATTGGAAGAACAAGATAACTATCGTTGGTTATCTCTAGTGAAACCAGGAAAACGCTTTAAAGTCGGTTCAGAAGTCCTTTTTTATCCGAAAACAGGGCGAACGGAAAACAAAGAAAAATTATGGTTAGCGAAAGTAATCGATCGAGATATGAACACCAGTGGTCGTCTGCTGGAATTTCAACGTCATCCCGGACGCAGTTTTTGGGATATGTTGGAGGAGTACGGTCATATTCCTTTCCCCCCCTACGTCACCGAATCGGAGGCGGAAGAAGACCGTTATCAAACAGTTTACGCTGATAAACAGGGTTCTGTAGCCGCTCCCACGGCCGGATTACATTTTACTCCCGAATTATTCCATAAGCTCGCCCAGAAGGGTATAGATACCACCTATATCACCCTTCATGTGGGAGTGGGAACCTTTCGCCCCGTGGAAGTGGAAAATATTACAGAACACCTAATGCACCGGGAATTTTTAGAGATTTCCGCCGAAACTGCCGAAAAAATTGCCCAAACAAAGGCTAGAGGTGGCCGGGTTATCGCCGTAGGAACTACGGTAGCTCGCGCCTTGGAAGGGGCAATTAAAGAAACTAAGAGCGATAAAGTAACCGCTTTTCAGGGAAAAACGAATTTATTTGTCTATCCGGGTTATCAATGGCGAGTTATCGACGGCATGATCACTAATTTTCACCTACCCAAGTCCAGTTTGATGATGTTAGTCAGTGCCTTAGTCGGACGGGAAAGACTATTGGCATTGTATCAAGCAGCTATCCAAGAGCGTTTCCGTTTCTATTCCTTCGGTGACGCTATGTTAATCCTACCCAGCGCTTGCAGCAGTAATCGGTAAGTAGTTGGACAAAATTACATCCACACCCCAGAAAGAAGGAGGGCTAGAACTGCGGAAAGGGCAACAGGAAAGGGGAAAAATATGTATAAGCGGCCCGCGCATCTAAATTGGTCTAGGTCGATTATCGAACCACCTCTAGCCTGTTGTCTATCCTAACCAAGAAATGAAAAGAAAAGACATTAAAATCGGTCGCCGCTATTCTAGCAAACCCCTGCAAATATTTTTAATTATTGCCTTCATCGTCGCCGCTCCCTTTGCTATTTTTTATCTTATTGCCTTGGCCTATCTCTGGCAAGGCGATCGACTTTTGGCCGCGGGGGAGAAGGAATCGGCTCTGTCTGCTTACCGAACAGTTTTATCTTTTGACGAAAATTCAGTCCAAGCCCATATAAAAATCGCTCAGGTCTTGCAAAGTCAAAAACGCTATTCTGAAGCCTTACAAGCCTATGATCGTGGCTTTATCGTTAATCATAAACCACCGATGGAACCCTCCCAAAGTAATTATTTAGTGGCTTTGGGGGATATCTTCGCGCAGGAGGAAAAATGGTCAGAGGCGATCGATGCTTACCAAAAAGCAATGATCATTAAACCAACTTTTAAAGCGCAATTTCAGCTAGGAAAAGCCCTTTATAGTTTACAACGTTGGGATGAGGCGGCGAAAGCTCTGCAAGCAGCGGTTTTTCTCGATCCTAGTCAGGGAAAAGCCTATTTTTATCTGGGAAAGGCCTACAGTGAACAGCAACTCTGGCCAGAGGCCAGTTATGCCTATCAGCAAGCTCTAGAATTGACACCTAGTCAGGGTGAAATCTACAAAAAATTAGGAGAAACCCTAGCAAAACAGGGAAAATGGCAGGAAGCAGAGCAAATATATCGACAGGCTTTAATTTACGCTCCTAAAGATGGGGATATTTATAATTATCTGGGCAAAGCTTTAGCGGAACAGGGAAAACTAGGGGAAGCCATGGCAGTTTTTCAACAGGCACGCCAAATTAGCCCAAAAAATGCTAAGATTTACCAAAATCTCTGTTATATCTATATCAATAGCGGTCAGATCGATGAGGGTCTAAATTGGTGTCGGCAGGCCGTAGAAATTGATCCCAATTTATCAGAAGCTAGATTTATTTTACAGGAAATCCAACGGGGGCGATTAATTCACGACAATCCCGAATTATTAAAAATGCCAGAGATAATTCCCAGTGTTAAGAGTGATCCTCTGGTGAATTTAAAACGCTCAATTGTTAAAATTGTCATTCGCGGCAAAAATAAAAATGGTATCGGCACTGGTTGGTTATTAAAACGAAATCAAGACACAGCTTGGATCTTGACTAACCGCCATGTGGTGACGAATTCCCGTCAAGAAATCGATGCAGGATCCCGCATTTTTGTGGAGTATTATAGCCAACCACCCCAAGGAAAAATCCGCAAGCGTTCAAAAGCTAAAATTCTCCACATTACCCCCCCTAACGACTGGCTCGATTTAGCAGTATTAGAGGTAAAAAATCCCCCCCCAGATTTAAAACCTTTAGCTTTAGCACCCCTACCAATTGCCCCTAATCAACCGGTAATCTCGATCGGTAATCCTTTTAATCAAAAAGATTGGACTGTCAGCAAAGGCACGGTTAATGATAATAACGAAAAATCCTTAAGTTTGTCCATGTTTGTCGTTTCTGGACAGTCGGGAAGTCCAGTTTTAAACGATAAAAATCAAGTGGTGGGAGTGATTTCCCAAGCGGGTTTATTTTGTCCCAATCCCTCTACTCCTAAACCCCTAGAAAATGCCGTTAAATTAGGCTGCGGTTTAGCAATTCCCATTGACAGAGTGCGAGAAAGGTTAAGGGAGTGGGGAACTTTTTCAGTTATCAGTTCGTAATTTAAATTGCTTGTTGAGACGAGGCAAAAGGCAAGAGGCAAAAGGCAACAGTAAAGGGATTGGGGGAGGTTCGGCTAATCTAAGAATAAGCGGTTTAAATGCGTCTTAGCTTAGTGGATAGTGATCGATCACTGGTCACTGATAACTGATAACTGGTCACTGATAACTGATAACTGCTATGCTACTCTAGGCAGAAAACCATTCGATCGAGAACACCGTGGCTAACCAAGAAGCAACTTCCCCCGCTATTCGTACCCCCTTATACAACTTAATTGCCCAACAAACCAGCAAATTTACCCCTTTTGCGGGTTGGGAGATGCCGATACAGTTTAGCGGCCTAAAAATCGAACATAATGCTGTCCGCAACGGTGTCGGGATGTTTGACATTTCCCACATGGGCAAATTTATCTTAACTGGAGATAATCTGGTTCAATCTCTCCAAACCCTAGTTCCTTCTAATTTAGCCCGTTTAAGGGCAGGAAAGGCACAGTATAGCGTTTTACTTAACCCAGACGGTGGCATAATCGATGATATTATCTTTTACTACCAAAGCGAAAGCCAAGGCGTATTAATTGTTAATGCCTCAACCACCGATAAAGATCGAGAATGGATTTTAGGCAATTTAGAGGGTTCGGGGGTCAAATTAAAGGATTTATCGCGAGAAAGGGTCTTAATTGCCCTGCAAGGACCAAAGGCAGCGACAATTTTACAGCCCTTGATCAGGGAAAAATTAAGCGATTTTGGCCTATTTAATCACTGGGAAAGCCAGCTTTTCGGGGAAAAAGTTTTTATCGCTAGGACCGGTTACACGGGAGAAGATGGGTTTGAAATTATGGCCCTCCCTGAAATCGGGCAGCAACTTTGGACAGAATTCTTAAATTTAGGGGTGACTCCCTGCGGTTTGGGGGCCCGGGATACCCTGCGTTTAGAGGCAGCTTTAGCCCTTTATGGACAGGATATCGACGATAGCACGAGTCCCCTAGAGGCTGGCTTAAATTGGTTGGTTCATCTGCCAGAAAAAGGCGATTTTATCGGTCGCAATGTCCTTGAAGACCAAAAACTTAATGGTGTCAATCGGCTCTTGGTGGGATTGCAGATGTCAGGCAAACATATCGCGCGTCACGATTATCCAGTAGTATTCGCTGGGGAAGCGGTGGGTAAAGTCACCAGTGGCACTTTATCACCAACTTTGAGCACAGCGATCGCTTTAGCCTATCTTCCCACACCTTTCGCCTCGATCGGACAGGCGCTCGAAGTGGAAATTCGCGGCAGTACCTACCCCGCTACCGTCGTTAAAAAACCCTTTTATAAAAGTAAAAAGTAACGTAACTACCGAGGTCTTGACAAATTAGGAAAAAACCAGAACTTCCCCCTTGAAAACTTGAGTAAAAACTTGTTTGTTCCTCGTTCCTTCTTAAGTCCGTCTGTTGAGGGGGCTGAGAACTATTCTGAGTATTTAATCCCAGTCTCCTCTCCAGCTCGGCTATCTTTTCCCGCAGAGCTTGATTTTCCTTCTCTAATGCTTTAATTCTGTTGGCTTGTTCTTCGTAAGTCATGGTTGACATTCTAACGCCTTTTTTCTCTACCTCGGCAGTTACGATTTATGGTTCTTCGGTTTGTGTTATGCAATGGACGGGGGTTATAAGGGATGAAACCCTTATAGAAACAGACATTACCGCAATTTTTGTCAATTGTTTGCAATCTGGAGCGAACTAATCAATTAA
>NZ_SFBO01000143.1:0-39122 GCF_007095705.1 Microcystis sp. Msp_OC_L_20101000_S702 | reverse complement strand
AACCTTGCGTCTTCATCGGCCCGCGTCCTGTAGGGGCGAAGCATTCGGACAATAACCTATCGGTGAAAAGGTAGATTTTCTATCCGAATGCTTCGCCCGTACTTATTCAGCAAACCCTACTTAGGACTAGCTACCGTTGCCGTTGCCTGTTCCAGAGTTCCCTCAAACCAGAGACTTCCCACATAATAAGGGTGTCCTAGTCCCAGCTAACACACCCGCAGAGATTATTTCTGGTAGCTTGGTTTTACCCCAAAAATCCACAACTGCCCAACCCACCGCAGGGGAGGGACAGGGATAGATTAGGCAATCACCTGAATATTGCTCGCACCGAGAGTCGCTGCGCCAGGGCCAGCAATGTTTGCGATTGTAACCAGACCACCAGGATTATTAAATAGGTCTTGGTCAAATGATAAAGTACCGACACCACCGACGACACTGTAGATAATTTTGGCAGTGCCATTTTCAGTTGCCGAGAATAGGCCAGAAGTTAAAGTACCGCCAATGGTAGCCAGTCCGCCGAAACCACCGGAAGAAAGTACAATGACATCACCGTCAGTGATGGTAAAATCGGTGATGCTGTCAGCGCCTTCGTTGGAATTGTTGTAAACAAACTGGTCAACACCACTACCACCAGTTAGGGTGTCGTTTCCGTCGCCACCGATTAGGGTATCGTTTTCCGTGTCACCAAGTAGGCTATCGTTTCCCGAGCCACCAAGTAGGCTATCGTCTTCCGAGTTACCAAATAGGGTATCGTTGTCCGTGCCACCGATTAGGGTGTCGTTAAACGAGCCACCATCTAGGCTATCGTTTCCCGCGTCCCCATCTAGGCTATCGTTGTTCGAGCCACCAAGTAGGGTGTCGTTTCCGTTGTCACCGTGTAGAGTATCCGTGCCGGCGTTACCATTTAGGATATCGTTTCCCGAGCCACCAAATAGGGTATCCGCTGCACTGGCACCGCTTAGGTTATCATCGAAATTACTGCCTACAATGTTATAGAAATCGGTGGCGAGGAGATTCCATATCCCATTTTGTTGCGTACCCGACGCTAACTGCTTCGTGAAATTATCACCGGTTAGGACATAATTGCCGGCAGTCCCACCTTTAACAAAGGTATAGCTATTGGCTGGCAGCGCGGGAAAGGACAGAGGAGAAAAGCCTCCACCGAGCCGGGTAAGGGTTAAGTTAGCAGGAGGAGAGCCGGCTGTGGTTATTCTCCAAGCTGTAGTAACGCCGCCGGGTAAAAGGCCCTGGGAAGTGAGATTATTGCCCGGAATGATAATGCCCGGTCCTGATACATGAATGAGGATATTATTAAAGGCGGCGGTGGTTAGGAAATCACGCACCGTCTGAGTCGTAGTACGATTGAAAGTAACACCAGTGAGGAGGGAGACGAATGATGTGGTTATAGTGGGCATGGTTTTTCCTTTGTAATGATATGTTTGAATGTGAAGAGTTTGATAGTCCTCCCCCCGATTATTATATACCGAGAAAAAAAATACAACCCTGTTTTCTAGGCTTGTTTCTGGAATTATTGCTAATGGTTAAGTTTTTATCAATTCTAGGTTAATTTTTGGCTGGGTATGATATAAATCACCCCAGAAATTAAGGTTAATGTTACCGATAGCCAAAAAGCCCCCTGAGCAATTAAATTATATTCAGAAGGCAAGGGAGCGATTAAGAGAGCGATAGCGATAATTTGGCTGACTGTTTTGCTTTTTCCCCACCAATTAGCCCCTTTTATGTCGCTATTTCCCGTTAAATTGGGATTAATGCGCCAACCAGCGATCGCTAATTCGCGAGCAAGAATCAAAAATACTCCCCAAGCGGCAATTACATCCATTTCAATGAGAGCTAAAAGAGGAGCGAGAACCAGTAATTTATCGACCAAAGGATCGAGAAATTTCCCTAATTCGGTGATTTGATCCAATTTTCGCGCTAGATAACCATCGAGCCAATCGGTACTGGCAGCAATCAGAAAGATAATTAAACTTAACCAGCGATCGATTTCTGTGCCTTGATGCAACCAGTATAAAATTAATGGCAGTCCCAAGAGTCGCGATAGGGTAATCGAGTTGGGTAGGTTCATTTTTCAGTGATCAGTAAACAGTAATCAGTAATCAGTTATCAGTCAAAAGGCAGCTCTGAGCTTGTCGCTTAATAAGTAGTCGTGCAAAATAAATTTCCTAGTGAAGATAGGCAAGAGGCAAGAGCGGGGTTAGATATGTGTAATTAATTTTGCTTAGGTACTTACTATCTATTCACTGATAACTGATAACTGAAACCTGAAAACTGAAACCTGAAACCTGATAACTAAAAACTGATAACTGATAACTGATAACTGATAACTGATTTTAACTGGCTAATTTGAGATCGAAATTACTTTGTTTATTGCCTAATTGCCTGAGCCAACGATAATTATAAGTTAAAGCACCCCAGCAGGTGGGATAAACGGCATAATTAACGCCAAATTCTTGGCAAACTTCTGCTAAAATTGGGGCAATTTTGGGGTAGTGAATATGACAAATTTGTGGGAAAAGATGATGAACAACTTGATAATTTAATCCCCCTAAATACCAATTTAAAAAGATATTTTTAGGGGCAAAATCTACGGTAGTTCGCACTTGAAAAATTGCCCATTCGTCTTCGATTTGATTAGCTGCCGAGGGTTGAATAAATTCGGCGGGTTCCAAAACGTGAGCTAACATAAATACATGACAGGCAAGCACTCCATAGGTCATAAAAACAATGAGAAAACCGATCGCTATTTCTAGGGGACTATAACCAACTAAGAGAGGAATGCCAATAAACCAAAAGAGATAAACAACTTTTCCGCTCAATAAAACAAATAGATCGATCGCTTTAAGATTGGGAATTTTAATCTCGCCAAAACGATGACGAAAAAGAATGGATCGTACATCGGAGAATGACCAATAGATAGGAATTATAGCGTAGAGAATCGGGATAAATAAATGTTGATATCGATGATACCATTTATGCTCGGCATGGGGAGTCATTCGCACGATACCATCGCCGTGAATTTCCAGATCGTACCCTAAAACATTGGTGTAGGTATGATGGAGATAGTTATGACGAAAACGCCAGAGATAACTGGAAGCGCCGATGATATAATCGTAGGTCATGCCAAGGAGAGAATTAACCCATTTTTTACTAGAATAGCCGCCATGGTTGGCATCATGACCAATGCTAAAACCAATCCCTGCTAATCCTGCTCCTAAAACCAGACAACCGATGATTTTTAGCCACCAGATATCCGGACCAAAAAGCACAAATAACCAAGCGGCAATTACCCAAGTTAAAATCGTGATTGTCTTCAGGTACATGGCCAAATTATCTCTGGTGGGGATGCCGTTTTCAGTAAAATAAGCATCAACCCGTTTATTCAATTCCTTTCTAAAACCCTGATTTTCGGTAAAGGTTACTCGCATTCCTATTTTTGTCCTAGAAGTTGGTATGACGGCAATTTGTGGCAGCTCAGAGTTAATTTATGAGTCTTTGACTGGTTTGCTAAGGCTGTCTCACTACAACTGATAGTTTCTCATCAGTCTCTCATCTATTGTCAGAGAAAGAGGTGCGCTTGGCAAGGGAATCGCTCAATTTCTTTGCTACGCTTGCAAAAAATCCTCGGTTTTTACCTAATCAGATAGCAGATACCTGTAGCCGGTGATAGGGATGAGCATTAGGTACTTTTGTACTAGGGACTTGCGCTTTGATAATGTACCTTTTGGGCGAACGCAGTTCGCCCCTACATTGTAGACAAAATCCGTTACTGTAGGGGCGCAATGCTTGCGCCCTCCGATCGCTCAGGTTTGCTGATCACCTTAAGTAGGGGGAGAGCCTTCGAGGTGTTAGGGACTTGCGCTTTGATAATGTGCCATCTGGCTGGTCTGGTTCTTCTACAGAGCGATTTCTGGCTGGGATATTATTCCTACGCAAGTCCCTAAGTAGTCGTGCAAAATTAATTTCCTAGTGAAGATAGGCAAGAGGCAAGAGCGGGGTTAGATATGTGTAATTAATTTTGCTTGGGTACTTATTTTGGCTCTTCTAGGTTCTGTGTGATAAGTTTAACTTACATAGGGCTTGCTGAATAAATCTAAAAACCTTGTTGGATCAGACTTTTAGACTTTTTTTCCCTCAAAAAGTGCCAGCCGTTGCGGGGATCGGGGGGAAAATTCAGGTACTTTTTCCCTGAAAATTAGGTAACTGACTACCTCAAAATAGGTAAAACCCCACACCCCACACCCTGCCCCTAGGAAAAGCTTTTTGCCGCAAACCCTACATAGGATCGATCAATTTATTTCATCGAAAATATTGCCAGATAATTTAACCAACACCAATTAATGAACCCTGGAATATAACATCGTCGCTATTCTTGGATATATCAGCTAATTGACTAATATTTTCTAACTCAATTGCGGGAGCAGTTCGTTTAATTAAACCAGTTAAAACCTTACCTGGACCCACTTCGATCGCTTTCTTCACACCCACATCTGGCAATCTTAACATAATTTCTCGCCAGCGAACCGAGCTAGTCATCTGCCAGATCAGATATTTTTTTAATTCTTCCCCGTCCTGGGTAGGATGGCTGGGATCGACATTAGAAATCACAGGAACTTTTGCAGACCGAAAATTAACTAATTCTAAAATTTGCTGAAATTGAATAGCGGCATTTTCCATCAAGGGAGAGTGAAAAGCACCGGATACTTTTAACTGGATAACCCGCTTAACTTTCACTTGACCTAATACTAAATCCACCGCTTCAGGAGTCCCAGAAATCACCACTTGTTCAGCACTATTATCATTAGCAATAACTACATTTTCCGTCTGATTAACCACTGTTTCTAGACTGGTGCGATCAAATTTCATTAAGGCGGCCATTTTACCACCTTCGGCCGCATCCATCAAACGGGAACGGTTTTGAACTAGATTTAATCCTGTTTCAAAATTAAACACCCTGGCCGCATATAAAGCGGAATATTCACCAAGACTATGACCGGCAACTAGATCGGGAAAATGACCTTTTTCTTGCAACAAATCCGCTAAAATACTCTCCACCACAAATAAACAAGGTTGAGTATAAAGAGTACGAGATAGGGTTTCTTCATCCCCTTGACATTTTTCTAAAACCGACCAACCAAGGATTTTTGCTGCTCTTTCTAATCTCTCTTGGCCAAGTGCGCTTTCCGCTAAATCTCCAATCATTCCTAACGCTTGCGATCCTTGTCCCGGGAATATCCACGCTGTTTTCATAAGTTCTTAAAATAGATAGATAGTTGTGTTTTGGTCAGTTATCAGTTATCAGTTATCAGTTATCAGATGTGAGTTTTTAGTTTACTGTTTACTGGTTACTGGTTACTGAATTAATCTCCCCAACGGAAGATAATCCCACCCCAAGTTAAACCGGCACCAAAGCCGGAAGAAGCAATAATATCACCTTTTTTGACCTTACCACTCCTGACAGCTTCATCGAGAGCTAGAGGAATCGAGGCTGCGGAAGTGTTGCCATACTCGCTGAGATTGCTGATCACTTTTTCGGGAGACAGTTTCAGGCGATCGCTCACCGCATCCATAATTCTTTGATTAGCTTGGTGCAGAACTAACCAATCGATGTCACTGGTGGTTAAATTAGCCCGATAGAGGGCTTTTTCGATGACCTCTGGCACTTTTGCCACAGCAAAACGATAGACTTCCCGTCCGTTCATCGTTAGAGGCTTATAGGTCCCTTTTTGAACCCTTACCCCCTCCTTAAGGGGCAATTCCTCCCCCTGATAGGCGAGATTAAGAGAACCATTCTGGCTGCCGTCGCTATGGAGTTCAAAACCGAGAATGTTATCTTTTGTATCATTTGCTTGACAAAGAACCGCCCCTGCCCCATCACCAAAAAGGACACAGGTAGCGCGATCGTTCCAATCCACCCAACGGGAGAGAACATCGGCCCCGATAACCAAGACATTGCGGTAAGTACCAGTACGGATAAACTGGGTGGCGGTGACTAATGCCACCAGAAAACCCGAACAGGCGGCGGTGAGATCAAAAGCGATCGCCCGATTGGCCCCGATCTGACTTTGAACCTGGGCCGCACTACCGAACAGATCATCAGGGGTAGAAGTAGCCAAAAGAATCAGATCGACCTCACTAGAGGACACCTGAGCCATTTCTAGAGCCTTAATCGCCGCTTGGGCCGCTAATTGGCTTAAAGACACCGATTGATCCGCTAAATGGCGTTTACCGATGCCGGTACGACTTTTAATCCACTCATCGGAAGTCTCGACAATTTGGCTGAGTTCTTCATTACTGAGAAATTGCCTTGGTGTGGCCGATCCACAACCAGTAATGACGACTGCTGCCCCGAATCCGTTCAAAATATTCCCCCTTTTTCAGTTATCAGTGATCAGTTATCAGTTATCAGTGGGAAGTGGGGAAGTGGGAAGAATAAATAAAAATAGTCTCCCGTCTCCCGTCTCGGAGTCTCCTGACCGCTTCAAGATGGCTGACGGCTTAATCTTCACCGTTCACCGACAACTTTTTTAATTGATGATGTCAGTTATCAGTGATCAGTGACCAGTTATCAGTTATCAGCTCACAGCTTAATCTTCACCGTTCACCGACAACTTTTTTAATTGATGATGGTGGTCATTGTAGGCTTGAATGCGCTCAGAAACGCGATTATCGACGGCATTTTTCGCCTGTCGGATGGCGTTAAAAATCGAAGGCGCTTGGGAACTGCCGTGACTGATCACGCAGACCCCATCGACTCCAAATAACAGCGCACCACCGTGTTCCGCGTGATCCATGCGTTGTTTAATCTGTTTAAGATTGGGTTTAATTAAAGCCGTCCCGACTTTACCCTGTATCCCCCTAGGTAATTCCTCTTTGAGAATTTGTAGGATAACTCCTCCCACCGCTTCGGCAAATTTTAACAGGACATTACCGACAAAACCATCGCAGACGATCACATCGAATTGTCCCGATAGCACATCCCGGCCCTCAGCATTGCCGATAAAGGGAATTTGCTGGTTATTTTCCAATAATTCGTAGGTTTTTAGGGCGAGATCGTTACCTTTGCTGGCTTCTTCGCCGATATTGAGTAAACCGACTTTCGGATCTTCAACCCCCATAACGTATTTACTGTAAATTGTCCCCATTAGGGCAAACTGCTCTAAATATTTGGGTTTACAGTCCACATTCGCCCCGACATCAAGGATAATCACCGATTTACCCGCCAACATCGTCGGCAGCACCGCACCGATCGCCGGGCGATCGATTCCTTTTAAACGACCTAAACGCAGCAACGCCGCCGCCATGGCTGCCCCGGAGTGACCGGCGGCCACCACCGCATCGGCGCGATTTTGTTTGACTAAATCCATGGCCACATTAATCGAGGCCGCTGGTTTGCGACGGATAGCGGTGATCGGCTCTTCGTCCATAGCCACCACTTCCTCCGCGTGGACGATCGTGAGATTCTTGGGACGGGAATGATGCTGGAAATAAGCCTCAATCCGTTCAGAATCGCCGACTAATAATACTTCTACATCTAATTCTTCGGAAGCTCGCATCGATCCCGCGATAATCTCGTTGGGAGCGTAGTCACCTCCCATCGCATCTACCGCGATTCTTGCCCGATTTAATGCCGTTTCTGCCATTGAGTCAGTGGGATAGAAATCTTTAATAAGTTGAGCGGCAGCTCTTGAGAAAAGCTGGCCGATCGAGGATTAGTGTTTTCTGATCGAGCAATTGTTAAAAATTACCAATCATTTCTATACAATAAGGCATCATTGCGATTAAGGAAAAGATGTTCTCAGTTTTTAATTTGGCAGTTTTCGGCTTTCTCTTGGGTTGGCTGGGGGGGCAATCCCAACCGATCGCCAATATTCCCCTAATTTCTTGGCAAAATCAGCCTATTTTTGACCTTCCCACCGCTCCCGATCCCCGGGTGGCGGCGATCGTGGCCGATTATCTGCAAGACTTGACTAAAAAAGGTTTAAACTCTCGTCAACAACGGGTCTTAATTGAGACGGAATGGGCTGATTTAGCCGATCATCAGGGTAATCTACCCGCTTCGGGGGCTTCGTTGACTAAAATCGCCACTACTCTCGCGGCCGTGGAAACTTGGTCTCTCGATCATCGTTTTGCTACTCGTTTTTACAGCACGGGAGAGGTAAAAAACGGGGTGTTAGAGGGAGATTTAATTATTGAAGGGGAAGGGGATCCGCTTTTTGTCTGGGAAGAAGCGATCGCAGTGGGCAATGGCCTCGATCAATTAGGCATCCGTCAGGTCAAAGGCGATCTGATCATTACGGGTCAATTCGCCATGAATTTTCAAACCGATCCCCTCAAAGCGGGAGAATTGTTGAAAATTGGGCTTGATCAATCGAAATGGTCAAAAGAAACCCAAAAAGCTTTTCAGAGTCTTCCTGGCGGCACACAAGCCCCACAGGTGAAGATTTTGGGCATGGTTCGAGCCAGTCAAATTCGCCCCGAAAATGCCCGATTATTGTTGGGTCATCAGTCCTTAACTTTAACGGAACTGTTGCGTCAGATGAATATTTATAGTAATAACGTCATGTCAGAAATGTTAGCGGAGCTGCTCGGTGGCCCGGCGGCAGTGGACGCAATTAATACTAAAATTACTGGGGTAGGAGCGGAAGAAATTCAATTAATTAATGGTTCGGGATTGGGTGTAGAAAATCGCTTGTCTCCCCGGGCAGTTATTGAGATTCTGAAAGCATTGGATCGCAAGTTAGCCAATCAACCGATCAAAGTCGCTGATTTATTTCCGGTGGGGGGACGTGATACCAAAGGAACTATGCAGTGGCGGGCCATTCCTAAAGGAGTGATGATTAAAACTGGAACTTTAGCCCAAGTTAGCGCCTTAGCTGGAGAAATTCCCACCCAAGAAAGGGGTAAAGTTTGGTTTGTAATTATGAATGCCGGTAGTAGCAATATCGAGGGATTCAGAAATCAGCAGGATCGGGTGTTACAAGCTTTAGATCAACACTGGCAAATTCTCCCAGAAGCGACTCAAGGATCGATTCCTGCAAGGGCCTTTCTAGGTGATCCCAGTCGAATAAGTCAAGGTTTCTAGAATTGATTGGCTAAGAGGTTATGGTGATGAGCGAATCTGATCGAAGGGAGGGCGTACACTATGGGTCCTCACCAATCATACTGGCTGCAATGTAGGGGCGCAAAGCTTGCGCCCAAGCCGAATTTTTAAGGATAAAAACACATTTGCGGTAAACCAAGGGATTCTTCCCAACCCATCATGAGATTGAGACATTGTACCGCTTGTCCCGATTGTCCCTTAACTAAATTATCGATCGCTGACATCACTATCACTCGATCGGTTCTCGGATCCACTTCAATACCGAGATAACATAAATTAGTACCACAGGCCCACTTAGTTTGTGGATAGACTCCCCCTGGTAGGATTTTGACAAAGGGAGAAGTGCGATAAAAAGCATTGTAGATAGTGATTAAATCATCCCGCACCAGATTGGGATCCCGCAATGTTGCATAGACTGTGGACAGGATGCCCCGAACCATGGGCATTAAATGGGGAGTAAACTGGACGCGCACCTCATGACCGGCTAAATCGCTGCAAATCTGCTCAATTTCGGGAGTATGACGGTGTTTTCCCGCTACATTATAAGCCCCGATCGAATTATCTGCTTCTGCCAATAACATATTAATCTTAGCTTGTCTTCCCCCTCCCGAAGTTCCCGATTTAGCATCGATAATCGTGGTTTCCGGGAGAATTAAACCCTGTTTTAACAGGGGAGAAATCGCCATTAAACTAGCAGTAGGATAACATCCGGGGCAACCGATCAAAGAGGCATTTTTAATCTCTTCCCGATAAAGTTCCGGTAAACCGTACACAGCCGTAGATGCGATCGCTTGATCCTGACGTTCCTTGCCATACCATTTACTATAGGTTTCTAGGCTAGTAAAACGATAATCTGCCGACAGATCCAAAACTTTACACCCTTTAGCGAGCAAAGGAGGGGCTAAATCACAGGCTAAACCATTGGGTAAACCTAAGAAAACCACTTGACAACGGGAGGCAATTATCTCCAAATCGATCGCCTCCACATTAAGATTAATGCTATGACCGAGATGGGGATATAAATCACTGTAGGGTTTTCCGGCGCTACTATCGCCCCCCAGATAGGCTAATTCTACGAAGGGATGTTCTTTGAGCAAACGTACCAACTGTACGCCACCATATCCGGAAGCGCCGACAATACCCACTGAAACCTTCTGTTCTTGCGTCATTTCCCTTATTCCTAAAAATTCTTATCGTTAAGATAACGCTTTAGTAGGGAGCATCTCACCTTTGTAACCCCTAAATCAGGTTTTTATGTCAAGCTATTTTGAAAGCCTTGCTAGAAAACAGTTTTAGGGATAAGTATAATTACTTACTTGCATAAATGAGATGCTCCCCTTTAGTATGGCTGAATTTTAGCCTAACCGGCAGGATTTAAATCAAAAAACTTCCTTTAAAAACCTAGTATCTCGGCCGGGTTGTCCATAAACCGTCAATTTCTTTTGATCAATAGGCAGTTATCTTAATGATGAGGTACAAGGTTTTCCTTTTATGATGCCAAATTAAGTTAAACTTCATCCTTAGGAGAAAGGCTGTAATTCAATCCCCCATATTTAAAATTTTGAGCGCACTGTAAATTCATAATCTCCTCCCGGTTCTAATTGATAATCGTAGCGTTCTAAAAACCGATTCAAGGGTTCAAAAATCAAAGCCCTACCTAGGGAAGGTTGTACTAATAACTTGCCTTGAAGAAAATGCCACTGAAAACGCCATTGATATTGTTCCGTCCGCACTTCCCCCTCTAATTTCCCCGTTTGCCAAGATTGCTTAATTATCCGCACATAAGCCGTGCTTTCTGGTCGATTGCCGCCACTCACCTGAACCCTACCTATAGATTAAATATCAAACATTAAGATAGCGAATTAATCCTTGTTTGTCATTACTTCAGCCAATTTTTTCGACGCTATTCCGGGGAAGTGACTTCATTAACCTTAGAAACCAAGACATTTAATTGAAAAGGTCGCCCCATTTCCTTAGTAATAAATTCTTCCAACAATTCTACCTGTCTGGGGGTAATACTTTCCGCAGTTCTTACGACTAATCTCACCCGGGGAGGCTGCTTGAGCCAATTAATCGAAGATTCCAATAATTCTGCCCGTTGAAAAGTAATCGTTCGTTGTAATAAAGCTTTTTTGATCAGCCTTTCTAAGCGAGCTTGATTAGCCAGAGTTGCAAAACTTATTCCTAAGGGAATTAGCAAAACCGCTGTCAGGATAGAAGTCAAAATTAGAGCGTTACGCGCCCGATGAAAACTAGAATAACCTGCCAGCAAAAAGACCAACAAACAGGCGAGAGCAATGCCTAATAAATTGGTAATATATAACAGAGTCGCCCCCAAACTTAGAATCCAATTGCCTTGGGATAATCCTAAACCAATCGTGCAAACTGGTGGCATTAAAGCCACGGCAATCGCTGTTCCCGCTAAAGTACCTGAAATTTTCGGTTCTATTTTGGCATAACCACTGATTGCCCCTGCCGTAATTGCCACTCCTAAATCTAAAAGATTCGGTTGAGAACGGGCTTGAATTTCACTACCAAATTCAGAAATTCCGATTAATAATCCTAGCAACCAAGCTATTGCTAAAGCGATAATCGTACCGACTAAAATCGCCAGGGCTGACTTACGAATTAATCGCCAACTACCAATTAAACCACCAAAAGCCAGACTACGAATCGGCAACATCAAAGGGGCAATAATCATCGCTCCAATAATCACGGCTGCACTATTGGCAACTAAGCCCAAGGTAGCGATCGCACAAGAACTAACAATCAAAGCTAGATAGGGAAAATCGAGGGACGCTTCTAACCATAAATCGCGCCACATAGCCCGCGATTGTTGCCAGGTCAAGGGTTTTCTTGAGAACCACGAGTGGGGCCGTTCTTTTCTCGTCATTGTGCTTAGGAAGATGGACTTTTATTTTACCGAAATAACACGGGAGCATGAAAGCCATTGTCTTTTTAAGCAATGGATGAAATGCGACTTTTCTAGAGAAAGATAGAGCCTCTCTCACTAGCCGAGAAATCCTTTGTCGATAGGGAAGATATAGGAAAAGAACAATTAGCGATCTTTGAAAAGAGGGCGAACGAGGGGACTCGAACCCCCGAGTGGTGGAACCACAATCCACTGCCTTAACCACTTGGCTACGCTCGCCGTACACTTTTTCAAGTATAACACAAGACGAATGGTTGACAAGAGGTTTTTTATCCTAATTCAGGCTATCGTTAGGGTAAGTGAGTGATGATTTGAGAGCTTATGAAATTGGCGCGGTTAGGGGGAATGGTGTTAGGAGTGGTTTTAGGGGTAATTGCGGGTATATTGCTGACAACTAACCCTAATCGTCAAGATTACGAACAATACGCTTCCCAGAGGTTAACTAGCTATCTTAAGGATAATGTCTGCGCTCGGGCGCAAGCTTCCCCCGAGGTGCAAGCTCTCTTACGGGGTTACTGTAAAATGTTGGTGGATACGGGTCATCCTTTTTTACAAGAAGCGATCGCCACTAACACCACTAGAAAGAATTTTCTCATTTTCAGCGTTTATCAAACAGAATTATCGTTCCCTCCCCCTTTACCTAGTTATCAATTCAGCAGCGTCGGTTTTTTGAATAAATTATACATCTACGAAGCTTTAGAACTGTAGTCAGATAATTGAAATTTTCTGAGAGTAAATCCTGATGGTAGTGATTTTATTGTAGCTCAGTGATTGGGATTTCCTCCATTTACGGAAAAAAGCAGACTTTGCCATTCCAAAAGTACAGGAGTCGGGATAGTGAGAGCGCGGGGATTGTCTAGGGGTAGGGAAAGCTCGATCGCTTCGGTAACGGGTAGCTGCGTTAAGATATCCTGCATCTTGTATTGACCAACGTTAGCTGCGGGTGATTCTTGGGCAAAAGCATCCTCAGCCGCTAAAATTTGACCTTTAGCAGTGGTTATCGTTAATCTTTCCGGGTGAAGAAACTCAATCCCCTCTGGAAATCCCACCAAGCGCAAACTAATTTCTACCGTTTCCCCATCTTTAACTCGTTTGAATAACACCACCTGCCAAGGACTACCGACATCATCGCGCAAACTATGACGGGATTGATACAACAGCTGCCCCGGTCCTTCTAGCTGTTGTCGAGTTAGAGCTAGTGCGGACAAGGAAAAATCGATTTTAAGGCTGATAAATAGCAAAAAACTGACGAGAACACAAAATAATAACAGGAATCGTTTCATAACTTTATTGACATTAGCTAAAAAATATGATACGAGCTTCGGCACTTGAGCCAAATTAACATAATTAGGGTTTGCTGAAAAAGTTTGTTGGTGGGAGCAGGGTGTAGGGTGTAGGGTGTAGGGTGTAGGGTGTAGGGTTTTACCGATTTTCAGGTAGTCAATTACCTAATTTTAAGGGGAAAAGTCCCAGAATTTTCCCCCTGAGTACTCCCGGTCTCGGCACTTTTGGATTTCAAAAAGGTCTAAAAGTCTTATCCCACAAGGTTTTTAGATTTATTCAGCCAACCCGAAATAAATCCTCGCTCCGCCATTGCCTTGATTCTCCCTGATAATTATGGGACTTTTTGCCCGTTACCAAAACCTCCGTCAGTGGTTTAAATCCCAACACTTCGGACGTAGCGCCACCGATAGTCGTTATGCTTTACTGGTTGCCTGTTTCATCGGAATTCTCTCCGCCCTTGCCGCTATTATCCTGAAATTGGGCATCGGTTGGTTAGGTGGTTGGCGGGTGCATCTAGTAGCCAATTCCTCTCCTTTCCTAGTTTTGCCCCTCGGCGGTTTTCTGCTTGGTTATAGCGCCGGCTGGATTGTGGAACACTTCTCCCCCGCAGCCGCCGGGGGGGGTATTCCCCAAGTAAAAGCAGCCCTAGCTAAATACCCTTTGCCCCTGTCTTGGCGCGTTGCCGTCGTAAAAATGATCGGGGCGATCCTGATCCTTGGCGGTGGTTTAACCCTTGGTCGTCGGGCCCCCACGGTACACATCGGAGCAGCCCTGGCGGCCCAATTAAGCGTCTGGCTGCCCACCAGTCCCGATCACCGTCGTCAGATGATCGCAGCCGGGGCAGCCGCCGGGTTAGCGGCCGGTTTTACTACTCCCATCGCCGGAGTCCTCTTTGTGATCGAGGAATTAATGCGCGATGTTTCCAGTATGACCCTAGAAACGGCGATCGTGGCTTCCTTTACCGGGGCCGTGGTTTCGATGATGCTGCAGAATACCCCCTCGATCATCACTGAATATGCCAATATTAGCTTCTCTGCCCAAGAAATACCCATTTATTGCCTTTTGGGGGTTTTAGCGGGCTTATTGGGGGCTTTATTCAATCAAGGCATCCTTTTTTGTAGCCAGATGCAGCGGCGTTGGCGGTTATCTTTAGCTTGGCGCATCGGTCTGGTCAGTTGCTTATCGGGAACGGTAGTGGCTTTTTTACCCGACTTTTTTCGAGATAATACGGGTTTACGCGAATTTTTGCTGGCAGGGGAATTAAGTTGGCAGAATACCGCCCTCGCTTTTGTGGTCTATTTTTTCCTGACGATGATTTCCTATAGTTCCGGCGCACCGGGAGGACTGCTCGCCCCTGCTTTGGTGTTGGGCTCCTGTTTGGGGTTTCTGGTGGGGGGAATCGAGACGAAAATTATGGGTTTCGGCAGCGAACCTAGTTATGCTTTAGCCGGTATGGGGGCCTTTTTTACGGGAGTAGTCAGGGTTCCGGTAACGGCGATCGTGATTGTCTTTGAACTGCATCACAATTTTAATGTTGTGCTGCCCCTGATGTTGACCTGTGCCGTTTCTTATATCACTGCCGAAAGCATTCTACCCGGTTCTCTCTATCAGCATTTACTTTCCGCTAGTGGTATTATTCTCAACGAGGAAACCCCTGCTAATGATGTGTTGGCCCATCTGTCGGCTATAGATGTGATGCAATCGCAGGTGGAAATTCTGCCGGCGGATTTACCCCTAGGGGAAGTGGTGAAAATTATGTCCCGTTCCCATCATCGCGGTTTTCCCGTGGTGGAACAGGGGCGACTATTGGGGATTTTTACCCAAAGTGATCTGGATAAATGGCGATCAAAAAACAGTCAAACTGTCCTGCGGGAGATCATGACTCCCAATCCGATTACTGTAGCTCCCCAAGCAGCTTTAAGCGATGTTTTATTTCTGTTAAATCGCTATCAGCTTTCCCGTTTACCCGTTACCGATGGTCAAAAACTGGTGGGGATCATCACCCGCACCGATATTATCCGGGTGGAAGCCGATCAATTGGGGGGGGTTTGTCAACTGCCTCAACCCACTACCCCTTCCTATGTGGTTTATCAAACTCGTTCTCCGGCTGTGGGAATAGGCCGGATTTTGTTACCTATTGCCAATCCCGACACCGCTACCGCTTTGTTTAAAATTGCCGCTGCTGTCGCCCGTGAACGCAATTATGAGATAGATTGTCTCTATGTGATTACTGTGCCTCGTCTTAGTTCTCCGGCGGAAGTAAAGGTAGATACGCGGGAAGGACGCAAATTACTTCATCGTCTGGAAAGATTAGCGCGACAGCAGAATATCTCTGTTCATACACAAATTTCGGTGGCTCAGGATATCGCCGAAGGGATTTTGGCCACGATTCGCGAACGACACAGCAATTTATTAATTATGGGTTGGACGGGGGAAAGATCCACCACTGGGGCGATTTTTGGGTTTTTAGTCGATACTTTGATCGCCCAAGCTCCCTGTGAAACCATCTTGGTAAAATTGGGTACAAAGGATTGTTTTCCCAATGATCCTAACTGGGAAAGGATTTGGCTGATTCCCACCGCCGGCGGTCCCAATGCCGAACGCGCCTTAGCATTATTGCCTAGTTTGCTGTCTTTGTCCGAGTCCTCGGATTATCCCAAACTTTGGTTATGTAAAATCTATTCTCCGACGGAGTTACTGCCAGATCTGTCTATTTTGGAAGTTTTACAAGCATCTTTACAGAAAGCGATCGCACAGCCGATTGTGCCTTTACCGATTCCTTCGGCCTCTCCAGCCGAGGCAATAATTAATCTGGTAGAATCGGAAGACTGTTCTTTGGTGCTTTTGGGTGCATCTAGAGAAAGTTTGCTCAATCAGTTATTAAATGGCAATATCCCCTCGACGATTGCCCGTGCGGTTAATTGCACTGTGATTCTCGTGCGAGGGGAATTATCAGATTAGGTTATTAGCTAGGCGGAAGCTAAAGTTAAACCGAAGGGTACGGTGTTGTCAATTTTCGCCCCTTGACTTTCCTCTAGGGAATGGGGGTAGAATATTTCCCCCTCTAGTTGACCGTCGGAGTCATCGTCATCCCCATCGCTGATATAAAGGCGTTCACAGGGGATATTATCGGAAAGGATGGCACTGGCCATCATCCCGGTATGAATCTCTAAGAAAGCATCCGCTAGGGTCTCAAATACTAAACGCTGCCCGGGGAAAACCACCCTTTCAAAATACCAGTTAGCAATATTGGTGATGCGAACAATTTGAATATGATTGGTCGCATTGACATAGCAACAAAGAATACTATTTTTCTTGCCGTTGGGGAGGGGATCGAGAATCTGTGCCATAGCAATTGAGGTGATCTTAAAGTGGATTTGTCATCGCTCCTTCACCCTAACATCCTTTGATCCCCGATAGTTGTAAAGATGATTACATTACTCGGATAAAAATCTACCGATAGCTTTTTCTGGTGATAGAAAGCGGTTTTTATTAAAAAATCATTAAATTTAACTAATGCCTAGTTTTGGCTATTTGTCAAGGGGGAAACTACGCTTTTTTGCTGTTTTTCTCAATTTTTTGCCCAGCTATTTAGGGTCAATCCTAATTTTCAGGGAAAAAGTACCTGAATTTTCCCCCTGCTCACTCCCAGCTCTGGTATTTTTTGATTGACAAAAAGTCTAAAATTCTTACCCAACAAGGTTTTTAGATTTATTCAGCCGGCCTTAAGTATGCGCTCTCTGATTCTATCTTTTTCGGTAACAATATCAACAACATTGTCAAGTTTACTACTGTTTAGCGGACTAAGCTGTACTGCATTTAAACTGCGTATTGGGAATTTTAGTACAAATGCTCGAACTGCCTCTCCCTGCTCCCTGCTCATAGACAGTCTTAACGAGTAATTTAGATATCGCGTTTCTCGCATCTGTGCGGCACAGTTAAACCTTTGCTGATTAAGCTGTTCAGGATCGAGACTGTACCTCGTGTGAATCAGAAATGCTATAGTCAACAGCTTACCACCTAAAGTCGGTAGCTGGAAAAAGGTTAATTGTCTCAGTTGCTGATTTTAGCCTCTAGATTAATCATCGAGAATTGAGCAAGCGATCGCATTTATGATCTGATTTTAATGGCTCTCTTAGGTTTGGTGGGCAAAATGTATTTTAAGATACATTCTTTCTGGCGAGCGAGTGGAAGGAACCACAAAGACACAAAGGACACAAAGACTGATCGATCCTCTGTAAGTTAAACTTATCACACAGAACCTAGAAGAGCCATTTTAATTTATTGAGGGTCAGTAAGAAGAATAGCGATAATTGACATTTCTTAATATCTTATCTCCGACCACTGATAATTAACATTAAGATAGAAAAAAACTTTCTAAAATCTGCTTAGATAAAGATAAATATTGACATTTGCCGTTAAATTAGTCAGCTTATCGCGCCAAATTTGCTAACCATGCCTTCCAGCAATCAAACCCCAGAAAACCAATCGCGTGAACTGATTGATGAACAATTGCGTCAAGCGGGATGGTCCATCCAAGATAAAAAAGAAATCAACTTCAATACCAGTTTGGGAGTGGCTATCAGGGAATATCCAACCGATAGCGGATTCGCTGATTATGTCCTGTTTGTGGATAGAGAACCCGTCGGTATTATTGAGGCCAAACGAGAGGAAAAAGGCTTGTACTTAACGGTGGCGGAGGAACAATCAAACAAATACGCTAATAGTAAGCTGAAATATATCAATAACCGGCCCCTTAACTTTATTTACGAAAGCACAGGCAAGCTGACGCGCTTTACCAATCGCCGCGACCCGAAACCTCGTTCCCGTCTTGTTTTTTCCTTTCACCGACCGGAAACCCTGCAAGAATGGCAAGATAAACCCAAAAGCTTGCGGGATAAACTGCAAGATATTCCCCCCCTTGACCCGAATGGACTAAGAGAATGTCAAATTAAAGCTATTACCAACTTAGAAGCCTCCTTTAAGCGAAATTTTCCCCGGGCCTTGCTGCAGATGGCCACGGGAAGCGGCAAAACCTTCACCGCTATTACCGCTATTTATCGCCTCCTAAAGTTTGCCGATGCCAAACGGGTGTTATTTCTAGTCGATACCAAAAACTTAGGAGAACAAGCTGAAGGGGGGTTTAGGAATTTTGTTCCCAATGATGATAACCGAAAATTTACCGAACTTTACAACGTTCAGCGATTATCCTCCAGTTATCTGGCCAAAGATGCTCAGGTCTGCATCTCAACCATTCAAAGACTCTATTCTATCCTTAAAGGGGAAAGTCTCGATGAGGCTGCCGAACAAACCAACCCGAATGAATTAGTACAAGGGAAACAACCGGTCCCCGTGGTCTATAATCCGAAAGTTCCTCTTGAATTCTTCGATTTTATCGTCATCGATGAGTGTCATCGCTCGATTTACAACGTTTGGCAACAGGTTTTATTATATTTCGACGCTTTTCTGATTGGTTTAACCGCCACTCCCGACGTGCGGACATTTGCCTTTTTCCATGAAAATGTGGTTAGTGAATACAGCTACAAACAAGCGGTAATGGACGGCGTAAACGTAGATTATCAAGTCTATACTATAGAAACGGAGATAACCAAGAATGGCGGGCGTATTCTCAGGGAATACATCGAAAAAAGGGAAAAATTAACCCGTGAAAAACGCTGGGTACAACCGGACGAGGATATTGTCTATACCGGCAAGCAACTTGACCGAGATGTGGTCAATCCCAGCCAAATACGCCAAATTATCCGCACCTTTCGCGATAAACTGCCAGAATTATTTCCCCATCGCCAAGAAGTCCCGAAAACCCTGATTTTTGCCAAGGATGACAGCCATGCTGACGATATTATTCAGATAGTCCGGGAAGAATTTAGCGAAGGGAACGATTTTTGCAAAAAAGTTACCTATAAATCGCCAGAAGACCCGAAATCTGTGCTTTCTCAGTTCAGAAATTATTTTAATCCCCGTATCACCGTCACAGTCGATATGATTGCCACGGGAACCGATATTCAACCCCTTGAGTGTTTAATTTTTATGCGGGATGTCAAATCTCGAAACTACTACGAACAGATGAAAGGACGAGGTACACGCACCCTTGACCATGATGGTCTCAAAAAAGTCTCTCAATCGGCCCTTTCTGCCAAAACTCACTTTATTATCATCGATGCTGTCGGTGTGGAACAATCAGCCAAAACCGATAGCCGGCCTCTAGAAAGAAAATCCAGTGTCCCTTTTAAAGACCTGATGATGGGCATTATGATGGGAACAGACGATAGCGATGCCTATATCTCCCTAGCCTGTCGTTTTGCGCGATTAGAACGACAAATCACGCCAAAAGAAGCTGAAAAGATAAAAGAAATCACCGGAGGGGCAACTTTGGGAGATATGGCCAAAGCCCTGCTTAATGCCACAGACCCCGATAATATTGAGGATAGGGCCAAAGAAACCTATCAAACCACAAATCCGACCCCAGAACAGTTAAAAGCGGCGGAAAAAGCCCTTACTCGTGCGGCTGCCGGCTATTTGACTGGGGAATTGAGTCATTACCTTGAGAATGTGCGGAAAGTACACGAACAGTACATAGATACTCAGAATCTGGATAGGGTGACATTCTCAGGATGGAGTGAAGCGCAACGGATAGACAATCAAGCCCTAATAAATGACTTTACAGCCTTTATTGAGGCAAATAAGGACGAAATCACCGCCCTGCGTATCCTCTATAACCTGCCCTATCAACAGCGTCCCGTCACCTATAAAATGGTCAAGGAGGTCTTAGATATTCTCAAAAAAGACCGCCCCAACCTAGCGCCGATGAGAGTATGGGCAGCCTATCAACAGATAGAAGCGGTGCCAAGCAATCCCACCAGTGAGTTAACGGCGTTAATTGCCCTAATCCGGCGTGTTATTGGCTTAGATGAGGTTTTAACCCCCCATGAAAAACGCATCGATAAAGCTTTTCAAACTTGGGTTTTTCAAAAACAGGCGGGCGCATCAGTAAAATTCAATCAAGAACAGATGCAATGGCTACGGGCAATCAAGGAACATATTATCAGTTCTTTTGCCTTAGAGCGAGAGGATTTGGACTATA
Source organism: Microcystis sp. Msp_OC_L_20101000_S702 (assembly GCF_007095705.1). Lineage (NCBI taxonomy): Bacteria > Bacillati > Cyanobacteriota > Cyanophyceae > Chroococcales > Microcystaceae > Microcystis > Microcystis sp. Msp_OC_L_20101000_S702. The sequence continues at coordinate 18,683 of NZ_SFBO01000143.1, read as the reverse complement.
CCCCTTTTGATAGTATGGGGGGAATCGGTAAACTCCATCAGCTTTTTGGCGATGAGATGGAGGCTATTATCGAGGAATTAAACATCGCTTTAGTGGCATAAAATATGACTGTAACTTTAACCCAACATATTGCCATAAACCCTGATATTCGTAATGGCAGACCGCATATTGTCGGCAGTCGCATAACGGTGGCTGAAATTGCCATTATGTATCTGAAAATGGCGCAATCTTTGGAATTAATAGCAGGGAAATATCATCTTTCTCTGGCTTCGGTTTATGGAGCTATGTCTTATTATTACGAGCATCAAGGGGAAATTGACCAGCAAATGGCTGAAGATGAAGCGTTTGCCGATGAATTTCAAAAAAATCATCCTTCTCAGTTACAAGAAAAATTGAGGGCTTTGCGGGGTGAATAAACGGATTCGCTATCATTTAGATGAAAATGTTGACCCTGATGTTGCCTTAGCCCTTCGTAGTCAGGGAATTGAGGTAACGACAACTTTTGAGATGAATATGGCAGGCACATCCGATGCGGTACAATTAGCATTTGTGAAGCAGGAAAAACGGGTGATTGTTACCCATGACACGGATTTTCTCAAGATTGCAAGTCAAGACAATACCCATTATGGTATCGCTTTTTGTAAGAAGGGCAGTGGTTCAATTGGAGAGATTATCCGTAATTTGATATTAATTTATGAGGTGATGTCTCCTGAAGAAATGCACGGTATTGTCGAGTATTTATGACTTAACCATTGCTGAATTTAAGAAATTACTATGAAAACACTCACAAAATCACCCGCAGAAAATTATCTGATACTACACCCCATTAGTTGGCAAACCTTTGGGCGAATCTGCGAGGAATTAAGCCAAAATTCGAGTAAGCGTCTGACCTATAATCAGGGATATTTGCAGATTATGAGTCCTTTAATGGAACATGAGAACAATAACTGGTTTATTTCCCGTCTTGTCTTTATCATGGCAGAAGAATGGGATTTAAACATTAAAAGTGTCGGTTCTCTAACCCTGAAAAGAGATGATATTCAAAAAGGAATTGAGCCGGATGCTTGTTTTTACCTCAAAAATGAACCGGAAGTCAGAAATAAGTTATCAATCGACCTTAACCAAGGAGATAAACCCCCAGATTTAGCGATAGAAATTGATATTACCAGTGGTTCCCTCGATAAATTCCCCATTTATGCCGCCTTAGCCGTGCCAGAAATCTGGCGATATGATGGGAATAACCTCCGGTTTTATGGATTGAATCAGGAAACAAACGGTTATGAAGAAATAACCGAAAGTTTAGCCTTTCCCCTCTTAGATATAACCCTAATTCCTTCATGGCTAGAACAAAGGTTTATCATCGGAGAAACAGCCACCTTAAAGCAAGTGAGACAATGGATAAAAGAACAAATTAAGGAGTAAATATGACCTTACAAGATGTGATGGAATTAGCCAAGCAATTATCGCCGATGGATAAAAAATGCCTCGTTGAACAGCTTTCCTCTGAACTGAAACCCGAAGAAGTTAAACCGAAAACTTTAGAGGAAATCAAAGCAATTTTAATCCCTTATAAGCCCTTTTTAATAGAAAAATTTAAAATCCTTGAATTAGGACTTTTTGGTTCCTATGTCAGGGGAGAACAAACTAAAGATAGTGATGTGGATATTTTAGTAGAATTTTCCCAAGTCCCCACCTTATTTGATTTAGTAGAAGTTGAGTATTTAATTAGTGATAAACTTGGTCTTCCTGTGGATTTAATTGATAAAAAATCCTTAAAAGCTGCCTTTAGTGAACAGATTCTCAATGAGACAGTTTATCTATGAAAAGGATTGTCAAAAATTATCTAGAGGATATTTTAAAATATGCTAAAATAATCCAAGAACAAACCATAAATTTATCTTTTGAGGAATTTGAACAAAATGAGGAGAGAGTTTTATCAGTGATGATGGCTTTGGCAATTATTGGGGAAGCGAGTAAAAATATTCCTGATGAGTTTCCCTGTCTCTATCCACAAATAGAATGGCAGAAAATGGCAGGAATGCGAGATAAAATTATTCATGATTATTCAGAGGTTAGATTAATCACGCTTTGGCAAACATCCCAAGACAATATCCCTGATATAATTGCAAAAATGACAACTATTATTAATCCTCAAGAGGAGTGATTTTTATTAATTATGACTGACTCAAACTTAAATTATTCAGATTTACCCCTGGGGTGGAAAATTGTGCAACTTCAAGATATAGGAAAAATTGTATCAGGTGGGACACCATCAACTAAAGTTGCTGAATATTGGGAGGAGGAAATTTGTTGGATTTCTCCTGCTGATTTATCTGGTTATAATCAGAAATATATATCAAAGGGAAATAAATCAATTTCTAAATTTGGTTTAGAAAATTCTTCAGCGAAATTAATGCCTAAAGGTTCTATTTTATTTTCTTCTCGCGCTCCAATAGGATATGTCGCTATTGCTTCTAATTCATTAGCTACCAATCAAGGATTTAAAAGTATTATCCCTAATGAAAACATTTTTAATGAATATATTTATTATTATTTAAAATCAGCAAAGCAGCTTGCAGAAAAGCACGCAAATGGAACAACTTTTAAAGAGATATCAGCGAAAGCTTTTGCAAGTCTTTCTATTCCCCTCCCTCCCCTACCTGAACAACATCGAATTGTCGAGAAAATTGAAGAATTATTCTCGGAATTAGATGACGGGGTTGCATCCCTTAAAAAAGCGCTAGAACAACTAAAAACCTACCGTCAAGCGGTGTTAAAATGGGCATTTGAGGGCAAATTAACCGAAAAATGGCGCAACGCACATCAAGACAGTCTAGAGGATGCCGATACCCTATTAGAACAGATTAAAGCTGAAAGAAAACGCCATTATCAGCAACAATTAGAGGACTGGAAACAAGCACTTAAAGAATGGGAAAATAACGGCAAGGAAACCAAAAAACCCACCAAACCCCAACAGCCAAAAGATTTACCTCCCCTCACCAAAGAAGAATTAAGCAATTTACCCAGTTTACCTGATGGTTGGATGTGGGTGAAATTGGGAAATTTATGTGATATTATTGGTGGTGTGACAAAAGGAAGGAAATTAGAGGGTAAAAATACTATTTCTCTCCCTTACTTGAGAGTAGCAAATGTTCAAGATGGCTACTTAGATTTATCTGTTATAAAATATATTGAGGTACTTCCTGAAGATTTAGAAAAATATAGATTAGTATCTGGCGATATTCTTTACACAGAGGGAGGTGATAGGGACAAATTAGGAAGAGGAACAATTTGGAGAAACGAAATTTCAGATTGTATTCATCAAAACCATGTTTTTCGAGCAAGAACTTTCCAACAACTTATAAAATCTCTCTATATTTCTTATTTTTCGCAAACTCAGACAGCTAGAAACCATTTTTTTAAGCATGGAAAACAGACGGTAAACTTAGCATCTATTAATATGACCGTTTTATCTAATCTACCTATTGTTTTGTGTTCGACAGTTGAACAAAAATTGATATTAGATGAAATCGAATCAAGATTATCAGTATGTGACCAATTAGAAGCCACACTCACCGAGAACTTAGACAAAGCAGAAGCATTGCGCCAAAGCATCTTAAAACGGGCCTTTGAGGGGAAACTCGTACTATGATTAGGAATGATTAAATGAGAACTATGATTGAGGGATTGATGGGATGCTCAATTCAAAAACTTTTGATATTCGTAGTAAAATCTAATCATAGCCAATCAAAAAATCACATAAATCACAGTACGGGGGGTTAGAAAAATTATGTCACCCGTAGTAAAATCTAATCATAGCCAATCAAAAAATCACATAAATCACAGTACGGGTGGTTAGAAAAATTATGCGACCCGTAGTAAAATCTAATCATAGCCAATCAAAAAATCGTATCAAGTCAATAGCATGAGTTACGTTTCTTCTCAATATCCAGACAGCGAATTAACAGGTAAAATAATCGGTTGTGCCATGGAAGTACACCGCATACTAGGAAACGGCTTTCAGGAAAAAATCTATCAACGCGCCTTAGCCATAGAAATGACATATCAAGGAATTTCCTTTAGTCAAGAACACGAAATGAATATCATTTATAAAGGAACACATATCGGCACAAGACGAGTTGATTTTTTCGTAGAAGGAAGGATAATGTTAGAAATCAAAGCTGTCATTAAACTTGAAGATATTCACCTCGCACAAGCCATTAATTATATAGAAATTTATAGACTTCCCATCGGTTTACTAATTAACTTTGGCTCAAGAAGCTTAGAATTTAAACGAGTCATGAAACCAAAGCCAAAACCATGATTAGGAATCATTAAATGATGACTATGATTGAGATAACTAATAGGATGCTCGATTCAAAAAATCTAATCATAGCCAATCAAAAAATCACATAAATCATAGTACGGATTGATGGGGTGATAAAGTGGTCAAAAAATCTGATACTTGTAGTAAAATCTAATCATAGCCAATCAAAAAATCACACAAATCATAGTACGGATTGATGGGATGCTCAATTCAAAAACTTTTGATATTCGTAGTAAAATCTAATCATAGCCAATCAAAAAATCACATAAATCACAGTACAGATTGATGGGATGCTCAATTCAAAAATCTAATCATAGCCAATCAAAAAATCACATAAATCATAGTACGGATTGATGGGGTGATAAAGTGGTCAAAAAATCTGATACTTGTAGTAAAATCTAATCATAGCCAATCAAAAAATCACATAAAATATAGTACAGAAATGGCACAAGCAATTCGTCAAACCACCTTCGTTCAATCCGATGGAACAATAAAAATCGACACCCCCCAACTTCCCCAAGGGGCAAAAGTCGAAGTTATTGTCATCCTCGAAGACAATCCTCAAACCCTGTCAGCCGAAGCTTTAGCTATAGAAAGACTGCCCCAATTAGATAATCCCAGTCAATTAATTACTCTTATCCAAGCAGACCAAGAAATTGACGAAGATGAGCTAAAACAGTGGGTTGCCAATGAGCAAAGCTAAAAATCCTTATATTGTTCAAAGCGTCAAAGAATTACAAAATGACATCTCGCAATTACCGCCAAAACTGCAACAAAAATGGCAAAACTATCAAAAAATACTCGCCTTAGACCCCTATCAAACGTTAGGATTTCCTAGTCATAACTTAACAGGAAAACTCAAAGGATGTCGTGCCTTAGAAATCGATTGGAATGGAACCCCCTACCGTCTTGTTTATCGCATCCATGACAAACCTTCTCCTAAACGAGTGGTTATTCTAAGCTTTGCTGAACATGACCCTGCTTATGAAAAAGCCAAAAAACGCCAATAAAACCCTAATAAACAAACCAATGTCATGAATACCGCCTCAATTGTGTCAAAAGTTTGGAGTTTTTGTAACACCCTGCGGGATGATGGGGTCAGTTATGGGGACTACCTTGAACAACTCACCTACCTCCTATTCCTGAAAATGGCTGATGAATACGCCAAACCGCCCTATAATCGCAAAATCGGCATCCCCTTTGAATACGACTGGCAAAGTCTGCGGAGCAAACGAGGGGCCGACCTCGAAGCTCATTACCTCGGCATATTACGCGAATTAGGGCAAAAAAAAGGCTTATTAGGGCAAATCTTCACCAAAGCTCAAAACAAAATCCAAGACCCTGCCAAACTGCTCAAAATCATCACCATGATAGATGAAGAAAACTGGGTGATGATGGAAACGGATGTCAAAGGCGACATATACGAAGGACTTCTAGAAAAAAACGCCGAAGACACCAAAAGCGGTGCCGGCCAATACTTCACCCCCCGGCCCTTGATTTGGGCCATGGTAGAATGCTTGCGTCCCCAACCCATGGCAACTATTGCTGACCCTGCCTGTGGAACCGGCGGCTTTTTTCTGGCAGCCTATAACTTTTTGGTCAAAAATCATCCCTTAGACCGAGAACAGAAAGAATTTCTCAAAAAAAGCACCTTTCACGGTAATGAAATCGTCGCCAATACAAGACGCCTGGCATTGATGAATATGTTTCTGCATAATATCGGCGATATTAACGATGAGCAATGCTTTATCGCCTCCACCGATGCTCTGATTGCTCCTTCTCCCTTTAGCGTCGATTATGTCCTTGCTAATCCCCCTTTCGGCAAAAAAAGCAGCCTGACTTTCACTAATGAAGACGGGGAACAGGACCGAGAAGACTTAACCTATAATCGTCAGGATTTTTGGGCAACCACTTCTAATAAACAACTCAACTTCGTCCAGCATATTCGTTCCATGCTCAAAAGCACAGGACAAGCTGCCGTCGTTGTCCCCGATAACGTCCTTTTTGAGGGTGGCGCCGGGGAAACCGTCCGCAAACAACTATTATCAACCACCGACCTGCATACTATCCTCAGATTACCCACCGGCGTATTTTATAAACAGGGAGTGAAAGCCAACGTCATCTTTTTTGATAATAAACCCGCCGCTAAAGACCCTTGGACAAAAGCTATCTGGTTTTATGACTTCCGCACCAATATTCACTTTACCCTCAAGAAAAACCCCTTAAAACCCGCCGATTTACAGGACTTCATCACCTGTTATCATCCCCAAAATCGTCATCAACGCAGCGAAACCTATTCAGAACAGAATCCCGAAGGACGTTGGCGAAAATTCACCTATGATGAGATTATCGCCAGGGATAAAACCAGCCTCGATATATTTTGGCTCAAAGATAAAAGTTTAACCGACCTTGACAACCTGCCTGACCCCGATGTGCTGGCTTTGGAGATTATGGAAAACCTCGAAGCTGGATTAGAAAGCTTTCGGACAATTGTGGACAGTTTAGAAGTCACCGAGACTTAATGCTTCCAACTTCCATCGGGGAAGGTGAGAAATTCTAGACTAATACACTTGTTCGCACCATTAATTCTACCAAAAACCCCAGAAGGGAACCGTCTATCTGGCCACAAGCGATCGAGATTTTCCGGTATTGTAAAGTTTCAATCCAATTTTGATGGTTTTGCCATTGGTATTTTAGTCCCCCAGACGGGAATCGCCCTACATAACCGTGCTAGTGGTTTTACCCTCGAATTGGGTCATCCTAACCCCATTACCCCCGCTAAACGCCCTTTTCATCTGATTATCCCCAGTTTTCTCCGTTGGGATGATGGCACTTTTGATGGGTGCGCCGATGCAACCCCAAGTCCCCCGATAAATGGCGGTAAACATGGTTAACCATCATTTCAATCCTCAAACCGCCCTTGATGCCCCTAGATGGCGATTTTTACGGGGAAACAGCGTACTTTTAGAAAGGGGTGCAGCCCCCGAATTACTGCCCGGATTAACCCCCAGAGGCCATCAGGTAGCGATCGCAGATTCCTCCCATTTTGGCAAGGGTCAAATTATCCGGCAAATTGCGAACCTCGGTCTGATGGGTTAGCTTTGGGATACTAAACTAAAAAAAAGCTCGTGTTAAACACGAGCTAAATTAACTAACTTCAAGGACTAATTAGCCACCGACTTTAACTACCGGTTTAAAACTGGGAACCACCAGTTCACTATCCTGTTTAGTCAGCTTATTGTATAAGCGTTCCGTATTGGGGAAATTAGCGGCTGGTAGAGTCGGGAAACGACGATAGGGAACCGTATCTTCACCAAATAATTGTAGGTATTCCATGCTATTAACCATGGCACCAATAAAGGCCTTTAATCCCTGAGTTGCCAGAATTTGGTTATATTTCTGGATTTCTTTTTGATTCAAGGGAGCGCGACCTAAGAAGTGCTTAGTTCCCAATTCAATTACTTTCGTATTCGGATAGGGAGCATAGAATTCTTTCAGGTAAAGATCCGAACAACCTAAACCCTCAATAAACTCTTTCACCGTGATCTCAGCATTGCTTAATTTACTCTCTAAAGCGGTAAATTCGGCATTGATGATATAGGGTTCGAGATCCCGTTCAAAAATCTGACGATAGGCAGCGCGAACAGTATTTTGTACGGCAACTTTATCCAGATTAGTTAACAGTTTAAAGATCTTAGTTTGTTCCCGTTGAACCGTGACACCTTGACCGACACGGGATTGAATATCCGGTTCAGTGCGAATCGAGACCGAAGGTGTACCCAATTCAATAAAGCGCGGGGTTTCCTCTTTATCAACTCTTTGGCCGATATCTTCGCGGAGATTACCCAAACGCACCATCCGTAACTGCATCCCTTGGGGAGTTAGATAGCGCTCGTAGGGAACCGTATCTTCGCCAAAAGCTTCCGTATATTCAGGACTGTCGATAATGGCATCGATTAAAGCATAGAAGCCTTTTTTCGAGCAAAGATCGAAGTATTGATTCATTTCCTGACGACCGTAGGTGGGACGACCGAGCAGACGACGGTGAATATATTCGATCGCTTTCACCACATAGAGAGGAGTCCAGTAGATTTTCCGGAAAGCCTCGGATTTAGCTAGGGTTTTGATAAACTCGCGCAGAGTAATATCGCCATTTTCTAACTTAATCTCGGCCACGGATAAACGCTGACCTTCGTAGGGCATTCGACCGAAAACCTGACGATAAGCCGCTAAAATCACTCTTTGGGTGGAACTTTCGCCAAATTTAACGCTTACCCCATTGCTAGAACCGGGTAACTCGTTATTGAGACGGAAAACTTTCGGTCCCAAAGTACCGGGGAATTCACCTCGGGCGCCGGGGTTGCTATTTTGGTTATTAGTCGCCGGTCCGCGGTGGATGAGGATACGTTTGGTATCCTTACTGAAGGGAGCGGGACTAGAACTAGGTTCGCGGGTTTCTTTCGGGAAAATTGCCCCAAATTGGATTTCTAGGGGATCATTTCCGGAACCGTAAACGTGCTGATCCGGTAAGGGGCGATCGTATTTAGCAAAGGTGGTGATAAATTGGGGAACTTTGCGGAAAGGTGCGCTGTAGTTAAACAGGTCGATCTGCATCCCCCAGTTACGACATTCCTGTGCTTCTGCACCCAAACCCCGGAGATAGGGAACGGTTTCTTCGCCGAAATAGTCGGAATACTCCTGAGAATCGACTAAAGCATCGATTAACGCCCCTAAACCGCCGCTAGAGACGATCGAGAAGTATTTCTGCACTTCTTCCCGGGAGGAAGGACCGCGACCGAGGAAATGACGGAAAGCCAATTCTAGAGCGCGACTATTGATAAAAGGTTCAAAGAACTGTTTGCGATAGAGAGGCGATTTACCGAGACGACGGACGAATTCTTTCATCGAGATGTCGCCGTTTTTCACCTTCGATTCTAGGTCAGAAATGGACTGACTATAGGCGCGGGTGATGTCCCGTTCAAAAATTTGTCTGTAGGCTGCCTTAATAATCGAAGATTTTTCCGACTCCGATAAACCGGTTTTCATGACAAACTTTTGTCGTTTTTCGGCGCCATTGTAGTAGCTTTGGGGAAGACTTAAACCCTGTTGGTCACTACTGGGACGCTGACGCAGTTTATTAGAGGGGGTGGGGGCTTTTAATTCCCCCAGTAGGATATTGAAATAGTCACTGATTAAAGTGGCCGCATCCTTGTCTCTTTGGAAATACTCGATCGAAGCGGCCCGCATTTCCTGTAGGGCCACGATGGTGGCATCAATAGAACAGGCATTTTCGAGAACTTCCCTTAAACCGCGGGTATTAACGATCAGGATACTGGTATCACCAGCGACGATCGCGTATGTAATATAACGCAGGAACCAGGATAAATCCCGGAGGGACTTCTGCATATTGCTCGGACCGTAACGAGAGACGTTAATCGGTCGGAATCCGGGGGGAATCGGGCCGCTAGAGGCGAAAATCCCTTTTAAACCACCAAGGAAACCACCACCGCCACCAGACCCGCTTTCAGCGTAGGTAACGGTTCCTAATTTCATCCCTTCCTGGACGTTGATCATTTTACCCGCACCCACCAGGGCCAATTCTTCCACGGGGGGTTTTTCTAGGTAGGCCATGGGGGAACCACCGGTAAAAATCCGGTTAGCTGCCCGCGAGACGATCAAATCGGAGTTCCGGGTGAGCGTTTGGGCAATATCTAAACGCTTGCTCCCCGATTGGAAGTAGGCGATCAGTTCGTTGAGTTCGGGTTTATCGAGAAAGCGGTCTTGTTGTTCTGCTTGGGTAATGGCAGATACCGGGACGGTTTGATAGAGTTGGGGACGCGCTAAGGAGCTGCCACCGCTTGCCTTAAGACTCATTGGATTTTAACTATCTCCCTTGACGATGTGCTGAGTTCTCCAATCGTGGAGGCGATCGGTCTTAAAACCAGATGTTTAAACATTTAATCAGCATCTAGATTAAAACTTTTTGCGCTTCCTGAGATAGTTTATTAAGAATTGTATAGATTTTTTTCGCTCAAGTTGCCGATTGGTCTATTCTGACACCCCACTGGTATGGGAGGCTAACCAGTCTAAATAGGTCTGAGAACCCGCCACAATCGGTAAAGCGATGATTTCTGGGACGGCATAGCTATGAAGTTCCTGTATCTTCGCCGATAACTGCTCAAACTGCTTTAAATCGGTTTTAATCACTAATTGCCATTCGCGCTCGTTTTCAATCTGTCCCTGCCAACGATAAATGGAACGCATCGGGTAAATACTGACACAAGCGGCCAGGCGCTCGTTAAGTAAGGCGATCGCTAGGTGTTCCGCTTCCGTTTCGCTGGCCGTTGTCACCAGCACCACTCCAAAACCGGTTAATTTTTCAGTCATAAGTAGTCGTGCAAAATAAATTTCCTAGTGAAGATAGGCACTCATGCAAAAGGCAACAGGCAACAGGCAATAGGAGGAATAGATAATCAGTCTTTAATAACCAGATTTTAGTAGGATAACCGATAACTGATAACTGATCACTGATAACTGATCACTGATAACTGATCACTGATAACTGAATTTAGGCGATCGCTTTTTCTAAAGCGGCCAGATCGGGAATACAGAGAGATTCCTGCTCTCGTTGAATCAGGCCTTTTTTCTCCAATTTGGTCAAGGATCGGGTCACGGTTTCCCGGGCCAGTCCACTAATACCACTCAATTCCCGGTGAGGTAAATTAGGAATTATCGCACCCTGACCGCTTTTTTCTCCTTGACCTTCGGCTAAAAAGAGTAAAGTATCGGCGACTCTGGAGAGACTATCGGCCTCGCGCAAACGTAAACGCTGGTTAACTTGACGCAAACGCTTGGCCATTAACTGAGAAAGACGAATTCCCGCTAAAGGCTCCGATTTGAGCAGATTAACAAAATCTTGGGCGGGAATACTGCTAATTGTGGCCGTGGTTAAGGTGATAGCATCGGTGGAGCGGGTAGATTCTTCTAAAGCGGCCATTTCTCCGACTATTTCCCCTTTACCGAGGATATTTAAGGTGACTTCTTTGCCATCCATATTGTAAGTACGAATTTTCACCCAACCATCCAGAATAAAGTAAACTGACCCCCCCCAATCATTTTCTAATAAAATCGCCCGATTAGGGGGATGAGTGCGGGTGACAACATGAGAAGTAACTTTATCGATGGTTTCAGGGGGTAAACCGACCAATAAGGTGGCTGTATCCAATAATTTTTGAATCTCTGCCGATTTTTCGGCAGGATAGCGTTTTTCTTCCATAGTTTAATATTTAAATTTTGTTCGTTTCAAGTGAGTGATTCTACAATAGACAGTTGTGGGTATTTTTATTTATCTAGTGACCGATAAACAGGATTTTTCCTCTCTACTGACCGAGATCGATCGGATTCTTGCCAAGGTGATTTCATCTCTAGTTAACCCGCAAGAAGTTACTTCCGAGACAATTATCGCCACTCGTCAACATTTAGAATCGGCCAAAGCGCTTCTTTTTCCTTTATTATCCCCCGATCGAACCCCTGAAGTTGTCCGTTGGTCCCTGGGAATGGAGGTACAACCACCAGGGGTGAAAATCGTCTTTTTTCGGGAAAGCCAAGGATTGATCGATTTTTATCCTCTTTCTTGGAGTCTAGCAACGGGAACGAGCGATCTCTTACCCTGCTCTCAGGTGGAAGAATATCTAATTAGCTGGCTATCTAATCGGGATTTTAGCACCGATTCTTGGCTGTGGGAAGCCCTAGAGCGATTAGAAGCTATTATTATTACCGATGACGGGGAAACCCCCACGGATGACCTAAAAAAAGCCCTTCTCACAGCGCAACTAATACCCCCCGATCGCCTCTCTAGTCTGGAAACAGCGATCGCTACTGCTCTGGCCTATATTCCCACTAGCGACCAACCCCAACCCCAAACCCTACTGGTGATCGAAGGTAAACGAGAGACTACCACTTTAGCGCTGCTGGAAGTACCACGGCAAACTTGCTCTTTATCCCGTCAAGCGATCGCTCTAAGCCATTTTAACTACGGGGAAAACACCTATGAACAGGCCATACTCTCTCAGTTAATTTATCCTCTCTGGCGTTCTTTTTTACCCCTTTCGCTCTCCGATCTCACCGATACTAATCCCTTAAAAAAATCTTTACTGGCAGCCGCTAGATTAACTAAATTAATCCTGCAAGAAGAAAGCGAATTTACCTCCTCTCTAGCTGGTCATACTTGGACGGTCAGTCGCCTGGATTTAAATAAGAAGGTCATTATGCCATATCTAGATAATTTAAGACAAAAAGTTAATGATTTGTTAGAAAAACAGCAAAAAAGTCTTAAAGATATCGATCAAATAATTTTTAGCGGTAATTTTTTCTTAACCATTTGGCCCTATTTTCTAACAGAAATTCAGCAAGAATTTGCTGGCTGCCATCTAGAGGCACCCAGTCAGGAAAACTTCTCACCAGCAATCTTGGGTTTAGGTCGTCTCTGTTTATTTTCGGCTCTTAGAGGTGAGAAGGTCAATAATGCTTAAAAAATCGACCTCAGCCTCATTTAAAAGTCAGAATTTAGGGGTGAATAGAATTTTTAGGGTAATTGGGTCGAATACTCAACAAAGGCGCTGGTAATTCGGTAGCAGTGATGGTGGTTTAATGCTTTGCCAGTTGGACATTATAAGCTAAGACGCATTTTAACCGCCTATCCTTAGATTAGCAACAATCTCCCCCAATCCCTTTACTATTGCCCCTTGTCTCATCTCAACAAGCAGTTTAAATACACGGACAGCTTATTATTCATAGCAGATAACCAAGGAGGTGGGTTATGTGGATAAATTTTGATCAACTCCTCGATTTACCAAATGTAACAGTGGTCAATTATCAAAAAATTGCTCAGACAATTTTCCTAAAGCTTGCTCTTTTAAATGAAACAATTGAATGTCCGATGAAATACAATTGCAATTTGCTTTATCCAATGGTCGCGTGATTTTTACTCAAGATACTGATTTTTTAAGAATCAATCAACTAGCACGTTGCTTCAAGTCAGAAAAATTCCCCTCTATCCGTCCCAACCTAATCGAGACTATTGGTCACTGGCTAAATAACGCGATCGCCGAACCATAAAAAAATGCCTGCCAAAGATATTTTCCATGATTGTGTAAAACACGCCCTAATCAAAGATGGCTGGATAGTTACCGATGATACCTTAAGTCTTAAAATTGGCAAAAAAGACTTGTTTATTGATCTAGCAGAGGAACTGTTAACACAAATTGATCCCCCCTAGTCCCCAAAAGAAGAATCTCCCCATGAGTAACCCTATTATCATTGAAACTGACTTAAAAGATATTCTCGCTAAACTTGACAATCGGTTAGAGCGAATCGAAACAAAACTAGAAGTATTACCGAAAATAGAGGCCGAAGTTTCCCAACTCAAAGAAGATGTCAAAGACTTGAAAGAAAGGGCAACGGCTCAAATATGGGCTTTGATAGTCACTGTTATCGGTGCAACTGTTGCAGCAATTATCAAATTCGGTTTTCTGACTAAAACTTAAATCATCCCTAAAAACTAAGTTGGAACTAGACAAGTTCCAACCAGTAACAAAAAATTGACCTTGAAGATTAACGACGGATTGGTGCCATCGCACCGTCGGCAGCAGCGCGAAAAGGTTCCACTGCCTCGCTATAATCGATCGGTAAAATAGCCACCACGTTATCGTGAGGACGGGGAATAATTACCCAGGTTTCTAAAGCTGCCCCCTCGGTTTTATTGACGGCTTCAATGCCGGCAGCCATAGCGGTTTTTACCTCCTGTACATCCCCACGAATATTGAGGGTAAAACGGGCGCTTCCTGCCCTTAAATAACCAACAATCGTGATCCGTCCTGCTTTTACCATCGCATCGGCGGCCGCTAGAATACCGGGGAAACCTTTGGTCTCGATCGATCCCACCGCGGGTTGGGCTGTCATAAATTAACTCCTAATAACAAAAATCAGATAAGTTTAATTGATAGAATCCAATCTATTTTCCAGTCTTTAACTATAGTCTAGTTTGGGGCCAATCGCTAGGGAAATTAACTGCGAAAACGGTCCGACTTAGGCGTATGCTGCACTGGTAAAACCGCCAGTACATTTTCTGGAGGATTCGGTACGATGTAATGACTGACCACATTACCACCAAAAGCGGTCATCGCCGCCGCTAATCCTGCCTCTACTGCTGGTTTAACCTCGGAAATCGGACCGCGAATCGCCACCAAAAATTCGCCCCTTTCCGCTAGATCAAAATAAACTAGGGTGACTCGTCCCCCTTTAACCATGGCATCCGCCGCCGCTAAAACGGGGGGAAAACCCAACGTTTGAATGACTCCGACCGCCTCGGGCATTTTTCCTGATCTCCTGCGAAAGCAATTTTACATTATACCCCGATCCTGTCTTGATATTTTCTTCTGGAAATCCTCGACCGATCGAGCCTGTTTTTTCTCCAAATACTGTTGATGGGACTGATCGGCCAGATAATAATCTCCTGCGGGTTCGATCAAAGTAACGATATCCTGCTGAAACTTTCCCGATAGTTGTAGTTGACGCTTGGAAGCAGTGGCGATTAACTTTTGTTCCGGGGTGTGATAAAAAATAATCGATCGATATTGTTCTCCCCGGTCCGGTCCTTGGCGATTTAACTGAGTCGGATCATGGATTGACCAAAAAACAGCTAATAACGCCTCGTAGCTTATTTCTTGGGGATTATATTCAATTTGTGCCACTTCCGCATGACCGGTAATTCGCGATAAGACATCGAGATAACTAGGATTGGGAAAATTTCCCCCCATATAACCCACAGAAGTCGCTAAAACCCCTGGTAAACGCCGAAATGCGTCCTCGGTTTTCCAAAAACAGCCGGCCCCAAAGGTGGCTTTTTCGCCGTTATTCATTTCTCCTCACATCCTTGGCAAATTCTACAACTGCTTTTGTAATTGCTTCGCTTAAATTAGCATAAACTTTGGCAAAAGGGGGAGCTTTTTCGGTTAATCCTAGGATATCCGCCGTTACTAACACCTGACCATCACAATCTTCCCCCGCACCGATACCAATCGTCGGGATAGTCAATTTATCGGTAATAGTAGCGGCTAAATTGGCGGGAATATGTTCCAAAACGAGGGCAAATACTCCCGCTTTCTCCAAGGCTAAAGCTTCCTCGATTAATCTTTGTGCATCCGATGGAGTTTTTCCCTGCTGACGGTATCCTAACCGATGGACCGACTGGGGAGTTAATCCGATATGACCCATAACAGGGATGCCTATCTCGGTTAAACGGCTAATAGTCTCGATCATAGCGGGATAACCTCCCTCTAATTTTACCCCTTGCACTCCCGCTTCCTTTAACATCCTTCCGGCGGAGTGAATTGCCTGACTGACACTTTCCTGATAGCTGAGAAAAGGCAAATCACAGACAACTAAAGCTTGTTTTACCCCGCGAGACACGGCCGCCGCGTGGTGAATCATCGCCTCGAGGGTGATCGGTAAAGTGGTAGGATAGCCCAAAGCGGTCATAGCTAAGGAATCACCTACCAAGATAATATCAATTCCTGCCCGATCGAGCAGTCGCGCGATCGGATAATCCCAAGCTGTGAGGGTGACAATCGCGCGTTTTTGCTGTTTCCACTCGATTAATTTGCTGGTGGTGACTGTCATTATTTATTCACTGCGGACAGCTTCGAGAATACGGGAAAAATAGAAACGAGTGCTAGTCATACTCGTCCGTTCAATTTTAAAGCCATTTTCGTTTAAAGCGGCGATAATAGTTTTTTCCTTGTGTTGATAAGCGCGAGTGGTTTTACTCGGACCGGGGAAAAATTGACCAATTTTCTTGAGAATGGTTAATAAACAGGTTTTAGGGGCAAAACTGAGGATTAAACGGGATTGAGCTAGGGTTCCCAAGTGTTTAATCATGCCTAAGGCTTCTTCTGTGGGATAGTGAATGAGAACATCAAGACAGATGACTGTGTGATATTGGCCGGTTAATGCTTCTAAATCTTGAACGGCAAAGGTGAGTTTACCGGTATCTGCTAACTCTTTGGACGCTCTTTCCTTGGCTTCTGTCACCATTTTCTCAGAAATATCACTGGCGAAAATAGTTGCGCCCGCTTGAGCGAGGGGAATACTAAGACTACCGACTCCACAACCGGCATCACAGATCGAGAGATTAGGCAAATTGTCATCACTTTCTAACCAACCAATAACGGTATCGATCGTCTGTTGATGACCGATGCGAATATCTTTTTGTACTTTGTTAACTTCGCCATCCCCATAAATCCGGCGCCAGCGATCGAATCCCGTGGCGTTAAAATAGTCCTTGACTATGGCTTTATCGTCTAATGTGTTGGTCATAAGGAAATCTAAACGAGCGGAGATGGTTATTAGTTTATCCTACCGTGAAAGCTCTCAACGGTTGCTGCTGATAGCTGACTCCTGACTGCTCAGGAGAGGACCGGGAGCGATGGCAACTCTGTGGAAAAGCTTAATTTGTTTTTCGCTTCACCGTTAGTTAACCTAAAGTGAATATCATGTAATCGTCCCAAGATCGATTAGTAAGGGTTCCATGTCAATTATTACCCATAGAACTAAGATCGTAGCCACGATCGGCCCTGCCAGTAATTCGCCAGAAGTCCTCAAGGAAATGATCGGTGCGGGGATGAATGTAGCGCGGCTAAACTTTTCCCACGGTAGCTACGAAGATCATGCGAGAGTTGTTAGCCTTTTACGGCAAATTTCTCAAGAATTAGACAATCCGATCACTCTCCTGCAAGATTTACAAGGGCCGAAAATTCGCGTCGGTAATCTCCCCAATGGTTCGATTACCATCAACGACGGCGATTATCTCACCCTTGTACCCATGGATGAGTATCGGGGAGAACCGAACACCGTTTCGATCGATTATCCCTATCTGGCCGAGGAAGCACAGCTAGGTGAGCAAATTCTCCTTGATGATGGCTTATTAGAGCTAAAAATCATTGAAATTAACGGAAAAGATCTAAAATGTCAAGTATTGGAGGGAGGAATTCTCAAGAGTCGCAAGGGAGTTAATCTACCCCGTCTCAATTTGCGCTTACCTTCCATGACCGAAAAAGACAAACAAGACCTAGAATTTGGTCTTGCTCAGGGGGTTGATTGGGTTTCCCTGAGTTTTGTTCGTAAAGGAGAAGATATCAAGGCGATTAAGGCATTTTTAGCCGAGAGAAATCATGGGGATGTGCCAGTGATGGCTAAAATTGAAAAACCGCAAGCGATCGAAAATTTGGAGTCAATTATCGAGGAATGTGACGGAATTATGGTGGCCCGGGGCGATTTGGGGGTAGAATTAAGTCCCGAAAAAGTCCCCATGTTGCAAAAACGCATTATCAAACTCTGCAACATGAAAACTATTCCCGTCATCACTGCCACCCAGATGTTAGAAAGCATGATTCACAATCCCCGACCGACTCGGGCCGAGGCTAGTGATGTGGCTAATGCGATTATCGATGGAACCGATGCGGTGATGTTATCGGGGGAATCAGCAGTGGGAGATTTTCCCGTCAAAGCTGTGGCTATGTTGGCCAAAATCGCCCATGATGTGGAAGCGGATGTGAAGTTTGATAATGCTCCCCCCAATCAGTCCGATGAAACTCACGCTCTCAGTGAGGCTTTAGTGGCGATCGATCAAACCCTTGATCTCCGTTATATTGTCACTTTTACCACCTCTGGCTACACTTCGCTACTGGCTTCTAAGGAACGTCCCTCGGTTCCTGTCATTGCCATGACTCCCAACAAACGAGTCTATCACCGTCTCAATCTAGTCTGGGGTGTGATCCCGATTCTTCTTGATCATCAGGTGTCCGTCTTTGAGGATGTGTTAAAGCAAACGGAATCAATTCTGCTTCAGAAAAATCTAGCCCAATCCGGCGATAAAATCCTGATTATGGCGGGAATTCCCATGCAGAAAACTAAAGGCACTAATTTCCTCAAAATTCACAGGATTCCCTAAGTTCTAGGATTCGGGAGTCAGGAGTCAGGAGACAGAAGACAGGAGACAGGAGACAGGAGATTATTTCTATTTATTCTCCCCACACCCCACTTCCCCATCTCCCCACTTCCCAAGAAAACCCATGTCAAAACTTGTATTAATTCGTCACGGCCAAAGTCTTTGGAATGCGGCCAATAAATTCACTGCATGGGTCGATGTTCCCTTAAGTGAACGCGGTAGGGCTGAAGCCTTGACATCCTCGCCGCACTTTTAGGGCGGCGATTCCTAAACCTCACGATTTAAGTTTCTGCTTCCACCACCGTCGCATACCACAGTTAAAAAACCATGTACTGTCTTACACAGAGTCCA
>NZ_SFBO01000142.1:0-14966 GCF_007095705.1 Microcystis sp. Msp_OC_L_20101000_S702 | reverse complement strand
CTTACCTCCACCTTAATTCCTTCTTTCAAAACTATACCTATCAATCGTTTCCCCTTTTTTTAAGTTTCTTCTCTTTTTGTTAAGAAAGATCTGACTAATGGATAGCTTAATAAGGGGGGCATCTAACAATTTTTAACGGCTAAAATGGTACGATCGATCCGCGCAGGGGAGCAAGACTTTGTAAAGCGTTTTCAGCCTTATCACGACTGCTAAAAGCGCCTATTTGCCAGAGGGAACGACCTTTGTAGGAAGTGGGGAAAGCGTCGGGATAGAGAGAACGAACTTTGCTGCGATCGCTCTCGGTTTTGGCTTCAATTACTACTTTAAAACCTTGGCGGCCACTATTGCTCATATTACCACTACTGGGATTAGCAGCTGGTCGATTAAAAGTAATCACATCCGATAAACTTCTCTGATTGCCTAGGTTGCGCGGCGGCGGTGGTGGTACAATTGCATTAGTATTCTGGGAATTGGGAGGAGTTAGGGGGGGTAAATTAGGGGTAACTGGGGACGGTGGGGTAAAATTTGGCTCTGGTACTGGATTAGTGACCCCTGGCTGAGGATTGCTCTCTACTGCTGTTTCTGCAGCGGTAAAGGTATATTCTCGCACTTCGGGATTAGGGGAAGGATTAACCGGTGTTTCTGCTTTGACGGATTCTCTGGGGAGGGAATAACTATTACCCGCGAGTAATTCCGGGGGAGGATTGAAACTGGGACTATCGGCAGTTAGATAGATATGACTGAGATTTTGACCGGCTAGACTGCGTTTAGTAAAGCGCCAGCCATCGATGAGATAAATTTGGATTAAACCGGTCCCTAAACCTTTTGTCCGTCCAATAATTACCTCTGATTGTCTGGGATTGCGGGGAGTTCCCACGAGGACTAATTCCCCGTTGCGTTGTACGATACGCAGCAGGTATTCTAAACCGTAATCTTTGCCCTGAATGCGAAGGGAATAACCGTTACTGTCGGTGGCTCGTTCACAACTGCCGGTAAAATCGAAATCGAGGAGGAGAGGCTGAACAATGGTCGGTTCTCTGCCATTTACTGCCCAACATTGGCGTTTTCTGGGAATTTGTTGCAAAATCAGCAAATCGTATTTACCGTTACCGTAGGGACGGGCAATAGCGATAAAATCCTCTTGATTAACTTCTCGTTGTTCAAAGAGAGTTGCTTGACTGGGTGTCGTCAGGAGACAACCCCCCAGAAGTGAAAACAGTAGGGTAAATTTTAGGGATGATTTTAGATTCATAAATAGGGAGCCTTGTTATGGGGATCGTACTTGCATTTATTTTATCGATTTAGACGCAAGTCAGAGAATTTTGTTTTCCTAGGGGAAATAGTTTTATAATTCAGCCGTCGGCCGTCAGCCGTCAGCCATCAGCTAGGAAAGGCAATCAGGCCAATTGAAAGGTCTTGGAGTCTGCTCAATTCTGCTGGATTTTTGCTAGGGATTTATTTTATCTCGGAGAATAAAGCTTCTAAGTCTTGACGACCGCTAACTATTCTTAAAATCTCTACTGTGTCATCAGTAACTCGATAGAAAATAATATATCCATCTAAAGGCAACCCTCTCAAGGACGGTCTAATATGACTGTAACTACGTCCTCAATTGGGAAATTGTGCTAATTGTTGACACTTTTGGGAAAATTTTATCAATAGTTTTTCCCCAGCTTCCACGTTTACCGCTAAAAAATAATCAGCAATCTTGTTTAAATCTTGACTGGCTGATGGGGCAATAATATAACGATTCATGATTAGGATTGACGCTCTTTCTGAAATTTTTTTAAAATATTGTTGATAACTGTTTCGACCTCTAATCCTTCCCCATTGTCTAATTCAGCTACAGCAATATCAATTTGATGACCGGTTTCTTCTCGCCATTCTAAATAATCTTCATTGATGTTGGACAGCAAGTGTAAAGCGGTATCTATGAGCTGCTCTACATTATCAAATCTGCCACTTTTTAACTGTTCTTCGATAAATTTTTCTTGATTTGGTTTTAGTTGAATATTCATACTAATTTTTGTTAGTTCAAGACTAAATTATAAGCATTCCATTTTATTATACTGCAAGGAGCAGACAGAATAGACTAAGATTATCGCTGATCTAGGGGCAGAAATAAGGTAACAATCCACAGTAGGATAGAGATTGCTAAAAATTGACTCTTGAGTAGAGTGGCAACAAGATGGCGAAAGCGGCGATTATTGGATTGGGAAGATCGGGAATAGCAGCGGCAAGATGCTTAAAACGGGATGGTTGGCAGGTGACATTAAGCGATCGCTCTGATTCTCCCAGTTTACAAGCACTGCAAACCAATCTGGAAAGAGAAGGAATTATGGTCAATCTTGGTCAAAATCTCAGTCTAGAGGCTTCAGACTTGCCTAATCTTATCGTGGTTAGCCCCGGCGTGCCTTGGGATGCCCCGATTTTAATTACTGCCAGAGAAAAAGGCATCGAGACGATCGGAGAATTAGAATTAGCTTGGCGTTATCTGCAATCTTCCCCTTGGTTGGGGATTACGGGAACTAACGGTAAAACCACCACCACCGCCCTCTGTGCCGCTATTTTTCAAAAAGCGGGGTTAAATGCCCCTTCCTGCGGTAATATCGGCTATGCTGCCTGTGAATTGGCTTTAAAAGCCGATAAATACGATTGGATTATTGCGGAGATTAGTAGTTATCAGATCGAGTCCAGTCGGGATTTAGCGCCGAAAATCGGCATCTGGACAACTTTTACCCCCGATCACCTCAGTCGTCATCAAACCCTAGAAAATTATTATCAGATTAAAGCCTCTTTACTGCAAAGAAGCGATCGCCAAATCCTCAACGGTGATGATCCCTATCTGCGTCAAATCGGTGTTAGTCAATGGCAACAAGCTTATTGGACTTCTGTGAAAGGCAAAGAGGCGCTTTTGGGCGATCCTAGTCGTGGTGTTTATCTGCAAGATAACTGGATCGTGGCTTTTGGGGAGTTAATTGCCCCGGTTAATCTCCTGAAAATGGTGGGTAGTCACAATCAGCAGAATTTGCTTATGGCTGTGGCCGCCGCTAGATTGGCAGGAATCGAGAAAAAAGCCATTACCGAAGCGATCGCCACTTTTCCCGGGGTTGCCCATCGCTTAGAGTACATTTGTACTTATAAAGGACTAGACTTTATTAATGATAGTAAAGCAACTAACTACGATGCCGCCGCCGTGGGTTTACAATCAGTCCCTAGTCCAGCGATTTTAATCGCGGGAGGAGAAGCGAAAGCAGGGGATGATCGGGCTTGGATCGCTGAAATTAAGGCAAAAGTCGCCACTGTGCTGCTGATTGGTGACGCTGCCGCCGATTTTGCCCGTCGTTTACAGTCAGCAGGTTATCAAGATTATGAATGTGTAGAGACGATGGACAGGGCAGTTCAACGTGCGGCTGAATTAGGACTGGCAAAAGAGGCTAAAGTGGTGTTATTATCCCCAGCTTGCGCTAGTTTTGACCAATACCAAAGTTTTGAACATCGCGGCGATCACTTTCGGCAATTGTCCTTACAGTTGTAGGGAGATGGGGGAATGGGGAAGTGGGGAAACTCAACTAAAACCCTAAAACCCCGTTGCGGACGGCTAAGACGTAATTTTTGTTGCCAAAGATACTATTTTTTGGCTAAGTTGGGTAAGATCAGGAGGAGTTAACCAAAAAAATTAAGAGAAAAAAACGTGCTGGGATCGTCCTTCCGTCGTGATCATCTTTTTAACAAGCCCCTAATTGTCTGTCTTTTGTCCTGTGTGGGTGTCTTGCTACCAATCCCAGTTTTAGCGACACCGGTGGCAGTGTTAAAAAGTCAAGAAAATGCCAATCAATGGACAGATATAACCGAACGTTTGCAAAATGTCGGGGTTAATTACTGTATTCTCCAGAGTAATCAGTGGCAAAGCGACGCGGATTTAAATAAAATTAAGGTTTTAATCATCCCCAACGTTGAGACTATTTCCGGTTTACAAGCTGATGTCTTGAGTCGTTGGCTGAATCGCGGTGGTAAAATTATTGTCACCGGTCCGGCGGGAAATCTTTCGGAACCTGCTGTGCGGAATCAACTGCGATCGCTATTCGGGGCTTACTGGGCTTATCCCCACCCTCAAGCTTACACCCTGCGACCGACTAATTTAGGCGAACTGAAAAACCAAAAACCTTTAGCCAGCAGTCTCCTCGGTGGTGTGGTTATCCCCACGGGAATTAATAGCCAAACCGTTGCCGTCTGGGGGGCACGCAATAATCCCCCTGCCGTTGTCCTCAATAATAACTCGATCTTTCTCGGTTGGCGCTGGGGCAGCGATGCCGTGGCTAATCTCGCCCTCGATAGCGCTTGGCTAGAAACCGCTCTGCAACGCTACGGCATTAATCGCAGTTCTTCTCCTAGCACAATTGCGCCCTATTGTCAAGGGCAATCAACAATAGTTAATAATATTAATAATACACCAATGGCGACCGCACCCCGTCGCCCTCTACCCCAGATTGCAGAAAATCCCCCCAGGGAAACGGCGAGATTAAGTCCGAGTACCGAGGCAATTCCCCCCAGAGCGAGCCTAACTTCTCAACAAATTAGCCAGATGACGGCAGAATTGCAGGGATTAATCGGGCGTTATGGGGCGACTCTCTTAGCTTTAGAAGCCAGTAATAATAACACTTTAACTACCGATAAATCCCTAGCACAAGCATTTCATAATCGGGCAAAAAATTCCCCCACCTCGGATGGGGCGAGACGATTCCGTTTAGCCCTAGAAAATGCCCAAGGAACCTTAAATAATTTTCAGAATTTAATCGCTCAGGGGGACTATACCCAAGCGCGGGAATATTGGTTACAAGCGCGGCGAAATCTTTGGGATAATTATCCCACTAATCGACAATTTGCCCAACCAGAAATACGAGCAATGTGGTTAGATCGAGGCACGATCGTAGAAGCTAAAAATGAGGAGGATTTAGCTAAAGTATTCGATCGCATGGCGGCAGCGGGTATTAATGTGGTCTTTTTCGAGACAGTTAATGCTAGTTATACTATTTATCCCAGTCAAGTTGCCCCCGAACAAAACCCTTTAACTAGAGGTTGGGATCCCCTCAAAGTTGCCGTTAAATTAGCCCATGAACGCAATATGGAAATCCACGCCTGGGTGTGGGTTTTTGCGGCGGCTAATCAAGCTCATAATAAAGTATTAGAGCAACCATTAAATTATCTCGGTCCAGTTTTATCGCGTAATTCCGATTGGGGTGCAACTAATAAAAGTGGTGGTTCTTTTGATTACAGTCAAGGCACGAAAAAGGCCTTTTTTGATCCTGCTAATCCCGAAGTACAGAACTATCTTTTATCTCTTTACGAGGAAATTGTCAAGAATTACGATGTGGATGGCTTGCAGTTAGATTATATTCGTTATCCTTTCCAGAGTCAAGATTCTAATCAAACCTATGGTTATGGTAAATCCAGCCGTTGGTTATTTAAACAAATGACAGGAGTTGATCCCATTACTTTAAATCCCCGGGGTGCTTTATGGGAACAATGGACTAGCTTTAAAATCCGTCAGGTTGATACTTTTGTCTCCCAGGTTTCTACTCGTTTAAAACAGATTCGCCCCCAATTAAAAATGTCGGCGGCGGTGTTTCCCCTAGAACAAAAAGAACGGTTATATCGTATTCAGCAAAACTGGGAAGAATGGGGACAAAATCAATGGATAGATATAATATTTTTAATGACTTATGCTCTCGATACAGGGACTTTAGAAGATAAAACCCAGTCTTTATTTGATCGCCAAATTGCAGGAAATGCTCTGATTATACCCGGTATCCGTCTGTTAAAAGTACCCGATCAAGTCACCATCGATCAACTACAATTTATTCGCAATCTTCCCACTTCGGGATTCGCTCTTTTTGCCACAGAAAATCTCAATCCCAACCTGCAAACAATTCTTAATCGCATTCAGGGATCGATAATTACGAAAAAAGCTGAACCTTTACCCCACCGTCAACCCTTTAAAACGGCAGCAGCGCGGTTTAATTCTCTGCGTCAAGAGTGGAGTTTTTTAATAGTTAATAATTTATGGGCAATGGAGGAGCGAACCTTAAAAACTTGGGGGCAAGAAGTGGACGAAATGGCTAATCTATTAGAGCAATTAGCTAATAATCCCAGCCCTCGCAATTTGACTTTAACTCAAAATGCTCTAAAGCGATTTAGCTATCAATTTAAATCTGTGATGTCCAGACAAAAAGATTTATCTGCCTATCAAATACAAGTCTGGGAAAATCGCCTCGCAACCCTACAAAGTCTCCTAAGTTATGGTCAAAGGGTTGAGTTTTAAGTAGTCGTGCAGAATTAATTTCCCAGTAGAGATAGGCACTCTGGCAAGAGACAGCCATCAGTTGTTTTATCCCTACTCCCCTACTCCCTAATCTGTTTCCCAACCCCCAAAACCCGATGAAAATAAAAGACAGCCAGAAACCTTTGTTCAGCTTCTGACTGGCGGAATTTTAACGACGACGGGTTCTTTGTCGTCTTCGGGCTACTGCTTTACGCTTTCTCTTTTCTTGAGGGGTTTCAAAAAATTGATGCTTTTTGATATCCGCATAAATTCCCGCTTTCGCTACCTGTCGCTTAAAACGACGTAGGGCTGATTCGATCGCCTCGTTCTGACCAACTACCACTTGGGTCATTAACCTAATTCACCTCCTGTAACTGCTCTCTGCCTAAAAAATGCCAACTCCTCATTATAGCACAATCTAGCGTAAAAAGCGATCAAGGCCGCCTTTAATTAGGGCGAAGGCATCTTAAGAGATATCCTGCAAAAGTCTTATTCAGCCACCTGATGATAGCCTAAAGCAAGTTCATAATTGTCAATGCCAGCAAATGGCTCTCTTATTCTTTGTGTGATCAGTTTAACTTATATAGGAGAGAGCGATCTTTGTGTCCTTTGTGTCTTTGTGGTTTGTTCGACTCGCTCGCCAGGATAACTGCATCTTAGAATACATTTTACCCACCAAACCGAAGAGAGCCAGCAAATTTTTGGCTCCGCAAGAAGTTGAGATTTTATAGCTCTCAAAAGGGAGTGGGAATGATCAGATCAAGTTTATTTTCGGTCTGAGGATGACGAAAAGATAATTGTTTAGCGTGTAGGTACAAACGGTCGGACTGCTTACCATTATACAAGCGATCGCCTAAAATTCCTATCCCTAATCCCGCTTGACTATGAACGCGAATTTGATGAGTCCTCCCCGTGTAGGGAATAAATTCGAGGCGAGAATAATTGCCTTCTTTACCGATAACTTTAAAATAGGTTTGACTAGCTTTTCCCCTTTGCCAGTCCACAGTTTGATAGGGTCTATTTTGCGGATTGCCCCAGAGAGGTAGGTCAATTATACCCGATTCTTGCTCAACAATTTCTGATAATATAGCTTCGTAGATTTTCTCCACTTCTCGCCGTTGAAATTGTTGGGATAAACAACGATAAATATCTAAACTTTTAGCTAGTAATAATATACCAGAAGTTTCTCGGTCTAAACGATGAACGGGAATAAGATTTTTTCCCTGACGACGAAACCGATTAACCACAGCATCTTGACTATCTTGATAACGTCCTGCTACCGATAATAATCCTGGGGGTTTATTAATAGCAATTATTCCCTCGTCTTCGTAGATAATTTCTAGAGATGAACGTAAACCAGAGAGTAAAAAACCCATGAGAGGTTGACATCTTTCTTGACAAGCGCCATAAAATTCTCCCTGTTTTCTATCTCGATTCGATTCTCCCCACCAAAATTCGGCCATAGCGATGGGTTTTAATCCTTTCATAGCGGCATAATTTAATAATTTTGGGGCGCAACATTCTCCTGTTCCTGTTGGTAACAAATTACTGCCCATCAATTTAGCTAAGGAGAGAGATTGTCCAGAAAAATTATTTAAACAGTAGGATTGATACAGCAATTCCTGTAACTGTTTGGAGAGGTTTCTACGCTGTTGCTTAAGTTCAATAATTCTCTGATTGGCTAAGTTTATTTTCTCAATTAAGGGTTCTAAAACTTGTTTTTGTTCCTGTTTTAATTGCTTTCTTGCTCTTTTTTCCTGACGACTGAGATTATTTAACTTTTCTAATTTTTCTGAGTTTAAATCTCCTAAATTTCTTAATCTATCTCGTTCCTGTTTATGGTTTTGATGTTGTTGCTGTAAAGCTTGGATTTTACGTTCAAAACTTGCTTGATTGAGTCGATATAAATTATGTTCGGGAATTGATTTTAAAGTGATAATTTCCTGTTTAATTGTTTCTAAAAGTTGCAAAACTTGCTTTTCTTCCAGCACAATTTTTTCTCTCCCCACTAGAGATGGAACCCAGCCAGCAGCTTCTCCCTGTCCAGAAAAAGCTTTTAAAATTTCTATTTCGCCATCGGCATTTTCTCCTAACAAAATGCCATACATTTTGCCTTCAGGATTGGTGATAGTTGTCATCAAATCTTGGGCAATTTTTTCAGCCAAAAGAGTGCGGGGCAAGCGCAATAACTCGCCCGTTTCGGGACAAATTCCTTGATAATAATAAGTAACTTCCTTCACTCTTTAAGAACAGGAAAAGGGGCCAGAGATACCCCTAAGAAAAACAGTTGGCAAAGAAATCGATAGTTTCCTGTAAAGCGACAATAAAGCTATCAATTTCTTCGCGGGTATTATAAAAATATAGACTTGCCCGCGCGCTGCCGGAAGCATCAAAAAGGCGGTGTAGAGGTTGGGTACAGTGATGACCGGAACGAATAGCGATTCCTTCGTGGTCTAATAAAGTAGCTAAATCACTAGCATGAATCCCTTCCACATTAAAGGCGGCTAAACTAGCCCGACCTTGGCCTGTTAAACTAGGTGGCGGCCCGTAAATTCTTAAACCCTCAATTTCTCCTAATTTTTTGAACAAATGGGCGGTTAACTCTTCCTCGTAGGCATGAATATTATCCATCCCTAAACCCATTAAATATTCTACCGCAGCACCGAGGGCAATCGCTTCGCCAATAGCGGGGGTTCCAGCTTCAAATTTGTGGGGCAGTTCGGCACAGGTAAAATGGTCTAAATAGACTTCTGCAATCATTTCGCCACCACCAAAAAAGGGCGGCATTGCCTCTAAAATCGCCTCTTTGCCGTACAAAAATCCAATACCGGTGGGGGCGCACATTTTATGACCACTAGCCACCAACCAATCACAATCTATGGCCTGCACATCAATGGCTAAATGGGGGACACTTTGACAGGCATCAATTAATACTTTCGCCCCGACTTGATGGGCAAGGCTGACTATTTCGGCAACGGGATTAATACAGCCTAATGTATTAGAAACATGAAGGACAGCAACTAATTTAGTTTTCTCAGATAACAAGGATTTATATTGTTCTAAATCAAAGCTTTCGTCGCTGGTTAATGGCACATATTTAATCACCGCCCCCGTCTTTTGGCAGACAATTTGCCAGGGGATTAAATTACTGTGGTGTTCCATCACCGAGAGAATAATTTCATCCCCTGCTTTCAGGGTATTTAATGCCCAACTGTAGGCGACTAAATTAATCGCTTCCGTGGCGTTGCGAGTATAGACAATTTCCTGACGAGAAGCGGCATTAATAAACCTAGCCACCTTATCTCTGGCCCCTTCGTAGGCTTCCGTTGCCCGGACACTTAAAGTATGCGCCCCCCGATGCACATTGGCGTTATCTTTTTCGTAATAGTTTCGCAGGGTTTCTAAGACTTGAATGGGTTTTTGGGAAGTGGCGGCACTATCGAGATAGATAAGAGGTTTATCGTGTACGGTTTGATGGAGGATAGGGAAATCGGCGCGGACTTTTTGGGCGAGGGTTTTTTCTTGGATAATTGTCATTTTAGTCAGGAGTCAGAGGGGTACTTTGGGCAGGTTGACACCCACCCCGGTAGAGTTATTCCACACTGCGACAGGCGACACATTGCCCCAATCTTTGGCGGAGGGATTCTAGAGGAATTTTAGCTAAAATCTCGGCCGAGAAAGCATCAATTAACAAACTGCGGGCGGTGTCGGCGCTTAAGCCCCGGCTTTGCAGATAGAATAAATCATCGGCTTCCAGTTGGCTAATGGTTGCCCCGTGGGAACATTTGACGTTATCGGCGGTAATTTGTAATTCCGGTTTGGTGTTGACTCGTGCCTTGTTAGAAATTAACAAATTCCGATTTAACTGGGAAGCGTTGGTTAATTGGGCGGGTTTGGGAACAAACACTTTACCATTAAAGATGGCGTGAGCGCTACCATCAACGATACATTTATGCAGTTGGTTGGCGATGCCGTGGGGATGGTTGAGATAGATGGCGCTGTGGGTATCGGCGGTTTGTTGTCCGGTAATCATGGCTAATCCGTGCAGATTTGTCTCGGTTTGTTCTCCTTTTTGCAGGATATCGAGGTTATGACGGCAGAGTTTAGCTCCTAGATTTATCTCGTTGAGAGTGTAACGGCTATCGCGCTCTTGTTCAATTATCGTGCGTCCGATGTGAAAACCATCTCCCGATTCCCGTTGTACTCTGGTATGGATGACCTCGGCGTTGGCTTCGAGGTAAATTTCCGTGACAGCGTTGGTGAAATAAGAGTAATTTACAGGTAAATCGGAGCAATATTCGGCTAAAGCTCCGTAATTCTCGATAATATTGACACTGGCTCCCGTTTCCGCCACGATGAGGCTATGGGGCTGATAAAAGCGGGGAATTTCCTCCACAACGGTGATAAATAAGAGATGTATCGGGGTTGTGACAACGGTGTTAGCGGTGACGTGAATTACTGCCCCATCGCTTAAACCAGCTTGGTTGAGTGCGGTAAAAAATTCGGGGGTTTTTTCTTTCCCTAGATAGTTGACAAGAACATCTTTTTGTGCATTGGCGAGATTGCTGACGCTGACACCGGGGGGTAAAGCGGAGATATCGGACAATTCAGGCTGATAAATGCCGTTAACGAAGACTATTCGGCTGTTTTTGGCTTCGGGCAGTAAAAAAACAGCCAGAGCATTTTTATCGATTGTAACGGTTTGGGGAGCGCGAAAATCGATCGCCCAGAGTTGACTTAAATCGGTGAATTGCCATTCTTCATCTTTTCTGCCAGGGATGGCTAATTCGTGAGCTTTACTGGCTCCCGATTCTCTTAATTCGAGAATTTTACCGTTATCGATAGTGGGAACCGTTTCTCGCGACAATTTTAACAATAATTCTCCTGATTGTTCAGGTTTCGTGATTATGGCTGTCATTGGTAGGAGGGGTTGGAGGGTTGGGGGTTGGGGTGTAGGGTGTGGGGTGCGGGGTGTGGGGTGTGGGGTGTGGGGAGAATAAATAAAAGCCATCTCCTGATAACTGATAACTGATAACTGATAACTGGTAACTGATAACTGATAACTGATAGCTAGATTATTTAACGGCTAATAATTGTTCGTCGAGGAAATCGTAGCCAGTTCTTTCTAATTCGAGAGCTAATTCTTTACCGCCACTGGTGACAATGCGCCCATCGTACATAACATGAATAACATCGGGTTCAATGTAGTTGAGCAGACGCTGATAGTGAGTGATAAGTAAAAAAGC
The DNA here is from genome assembly GCF_007095705.1 of Microcystis sp. Msp_OC_L_20101000_S702. Taxonomy (NCBI): domain Bacteria; kingdom Bacillati; phylum Cyanobacteriota; class Cyanophyceae; order Chroococcales; family Microcystaceae; genus Microcystis; species Microcystis sp. Msp_OC_L_20101000_S702. The sequence goes on along the minus strand of NZ_SFBO01000142.1, from coordinate 3,398 downwards.
GTTATCGGGAGTAGCTAAGTGATTGACTCCCTGGGCAACAATTCGCAAAGCATCGATGTCTAAACCGGAGTCAATTTCATCGAGAATTCCTAAAGTAGGTTCTAATAAGGCCATTTGGAGGATTTCATTACGTTTTTTCTCACCACCGGAGAAACCTTCGTTTAAACTTCTGCCAAGAAAGCTAGGATTCATCTGGACAACTTCTAGTTTTTTCTCGACTAATTCCTCAAAGTCAAAACTATCTAATTCTTCCGAACCTAAATATTTTTGTCGGGCATTATAGGCAACGCGAAGAAAATCAAGGTTACTAACGCCGGGGATTTCTAGGGGATATTGGAATGCGAGAAAGATACCCATAAGCGCTCGTTCATCGGGTTCTTTGTCTAAAAGGTTTTCACCTTTATAAATTATTTCTCCCCCAGTTACTTCATAATCGGGATGTCCGGCAATTACTTTGGAAAAGGTACTTTTTCCTGAGCCATTGCGCCCCATAATTGCGTGGGTTTCCCCTGCTTTAATTTCGAGGTTAACTCCTTTAAGAATCTGATTTCCATCAATACTAGCGGTTAGATTTTTTACCGATAAAATTACTTCACTCATGAGATGTTTTTCTAGAACAAAAATATTAGTTTTGGTGGTTGACGGCGAATCATCAATTGATGGATAAATTGTCTTAGCTTTTGGTGGGTTACGGCTATCGCCTAACCCACCCTACTTTACTGATTATCCGACGGTTCCTTCTAGCTTGAGACTGAGGAGTTTATCAGCTTCGGCGGCGAATTCCATCGGTAATTTACTGAGGACATCCTTACAGAAACCACTGACTAACATAGAGACAGCATCTTCTTCGGAAATACCCCGTTGTGCGAAGTAGAATAATTGGTCTTCACCGATTTTAGAAGTAGAAGCTTCGTGTTCTACTTTAGCACTGTTGTTATCCACCTGAATATAGGGAAAAGTGTTAGCTTCGGCATTATCTCCAATCAGCATAGAATCACACTGGGAGTAATTTCTTGCTCCCTTGGCTTTCGGTCCCATTTTCACTAAACCGCGATAACTATTTTGGGAATTACCCGCAGAAATTCCCTTAGAAATAATAGTACTCTTGGTGTTGCGGCCAATGTGAATCATTTTCGTACCTGTATCGGCCTGTTGTTTGTTATTAGTTAGGGCAATTGAGTAGAATTCCCCGACGGAATTATCGCCGACTAAGACACAACTGGGATACTTCCAAGTAATTGCCGAACCAGTTTCCACCTGCGTCCAAGAAATCTTAGAATTAACTCCTTTACACAGACCCCGTTTAGTGACGAAATTGTAAATACCTCCCTTCCCATTGGCATCGCCAGCGTACCAATTTTGTACGGTCGAATATTTAATATCCGCATTATCGAGGGCGACTAATTCCACGACGGCGGCATGAAGTTGATTACTATCGTACATCGGAGCGGTGCAACCTTCTAAATAACTTACCGATGCCCCTTCTTCAGCGACAATTAAAGTCCTTTCAAATTGTCCCGTCTCACCGTTATTAATCCGAAAATAGGTGGACAATTCCATAGGACAGACGACACCTTTGGGAATAAAAACAAAGGAACCATCGCTAAAAACGGCAGAATTAAGAGCGGCAAAATAATTATCACCCACGGGAACCACAGTACCGAGATATTTCTGCACTAAGTCGGGATGTTCCTGTAAAGCTTCCGAAATAGAACAGAAAATAACCCCTTGTTCTGCTAGTTTTTCTTTAAAAGTTGTGGCGATAGAAACGCTATCAAAGATAGCATCGACGGCGACGTTAGAAAGGCGTTTTTGTTCCGAAAGAGGAATGCCTAATTTTTCAAAGGTTTCGATTAAAGTGGGGTCAACTTCTTCAAGACTGTTGAGTTTTTCTTTTTTCTGTTTGGGTGCAGAGTAGTAGATAATATTTTGATAATCAATGGCAGGATAGGAAACGTGCGGCCAACTGGGTTCGGTCATCTTTTGCCATTGATGGTAGGCCCGGAGACGAAAATCGAGCATGAATTCCGGTTCCTTCTTTTTCGCCGAAATTAGGCGAATAATCTCCTCATTCAAACCGCGAGGGATGGTTTCCGATTCGATATCGGTGATGAAACCGTACTTGTAGGGTTGGTTAACGAGGTTTTTAACGGTGGTTGCACTCATGGGGGTTAGTGTTCTCTCTACGCGGTAGGCAGGGGAGGCAGTTAAACAACTTTCCTGTTGTTTAAATTGATTATATAATAGATTAACAACAAAGCTGTTGTCAAAGTCACGGAAAATTTGAGAGGATGCTGATAAACCTCTGTTATTCAAGTTACTCTGTAGGGGTAATTGGCCGCTCCTTGACCCTCAGCAATTGTACGCTAAAGCCTCTGTTTTTGGTATCATGACCACGACTCAACCCGCCTCGACGAAAGACGATATTCTACAATATTTGCTCAAAAACGGTCAATCTACCGCCCAAGACTTGGCCGAGGAGTTAAGCATTAGTCCGCAAGCGACGCGCCGCCATCTTAAGGATTTGGAGGGGGAAGGACTGATCGAATATTTTGCGGTACAAAATAAGATAGGACGGCCCCAGCACATTTATCGTCTCAGTCGTCAAGGTCGTGGCCGTTTTCCCCATAATTACGATAATTTCGCTGTTTCTTTCCTCAATACTCTCGTGGAGACGGTGGGAGAGCAACAGGTGGGGGAAATTCTCAAAAAACAGTGGCAACGCAAAGCGGCAGAATATCAATTGCGCCTCGGCAAGGGTTCTTTAGGGGAAAGAATGAGAAAATTGCTGGAAATTCGCCAAGAGGAGGGTTATATGGCAGAATTAGTGGCACTGGAAGCAGAAAATAGTTATATCCTGGCCGAGCATCATTGCGCTATTGCTGAGGTCGCCGGTTCCTATCCCAGTATCTGTGGCCATGAATTAGAAATGTTTGCCATGCTGCTTCCCGATTGTACGATCGAACGGACTCACTGGATCAATCAAGGTGAGCAACGATGTGGTTATCTAATTAAGTGCAAGAGATGACAGAAAAAGATTAGAGATTTTCATCGGGATTTATGCCCAATTCCCGCAGTTTAGCCGCTAATTTTGCGGATTTCTGCCTTTCCTGTTCAACTTGGGTTTCTGCCTGTTGTGCCGCTTCTGCGGGAGTGGGTACTAATTCACCTTCGGGGGTAAAATAGCGCAATTTATTGGCAGATAAACCCAAATATAAGCCTAATTGTTGACTCCAGAGCCGTCCCTGAGCATTGGGGGTAATCGGTTGATATTGACCGCTAATTAGGGTTTGCTGAAAAAGTCATTGAAAAGTACAGGTCTCTTAATCAATGATTTCACTTAGCTACAAGCATAAGCTTTAGTTGTTGATTAATTTTTAAGTCATAACTTATCCTAA
>NZ_SFBO01000141.1:0-13448 GCF_007095705.1 Microcystis sp. Msp_OC_L_20101000_S702 | reverse complement strand
ACGTTCTTAAAAATCACGGTTATAATTTAGAGCATAACTTTGGTCATGGTCAGAATCATTTGTGCGAGTTCTTATTGTCTTTGAATTTACTAGCTTTTTTATTTCATACCGTTTTGGATGTAGTTAATTACACCATTTAGAGGTTGAGAGTTGTGTTTTTAAAAATTAAGAAAAACTCTGAAGGTTGCCGAGCGATAATTCGACAAAACCAGCCAAATTTTTGCGTAATCAACAGATAAAATCTAGTCAATTAGTCAAAATTTTCATGATAAAACAGGCTGAATTTATGAACAGCCCTTTTTAAAATTATTTAGTTGTTTTTGAGAACTATTCGACTTATCCAGGAGCAGGAAGTCCTTGAATTCTAGAGTAAGCTATCACTAAAATATCTTGATAAGGACAAGAACTAGCGATGGCGATTAAAACTCTTCTAACGCTCACAGTAATTCTCGCCCCCAATTTCAGAAAATTAAGACGAATTGTTCCTACTGTTGCTTGGGCAAAAGCGGTTTTAGATAAGCAATTTTGACGAAAAGCCTGCATCAAGACATAAGCCATTGATGATAGCCAAAATCTTAATTGATTACTCTCGAATGTCTGGGTTGAAGTCCGGTCAGCAAATAAATCTAGTTGTTGTTCTTTAAGACGATTTTCCATTTCTCCTCTAGGGCAATATTTGTCTGTATAAAGCTTTGAGTGGATGATTTTTGAAGCTGGTAAAGATGTGACAACATGACGAATTTTCAATCCTTTACTACCATGACAAACTTTGGTAACAACTCTTCTTGAACGACTCCAAGATTGTTGAGTTTTGTAGCAAAGAGAGCGATAAAAAGTCGATTCTGGAACTAATTCCCCAACTTCTTCTAATTTTTCTTCAGGAGAAAATAGCGTCTCCATTAAAACATTAACAGGCTCAAGTTTTTGCTGATAATCATTTTTAGCTTTCCCAATTACCTCGGTCGCTCGTAACTTCAACTGGCTTTGCCATAGCTATAACATAATCGACTCCTTGAAAATCTTCACAGAATTTAAAAATTTCTTCCCTGGCATAAGCACTATCTCCTTGTACTAATATCTGAGTATTTGACCATTTTTCTCTAATTAATTTAATTACTCTTTCTAGTTCTTCTAACAGGGTAAGAGCATCTCAATTAGGCTTGACAAAAGGCTTTCAGCACAGCCATCATATAGTCATTATCCATGGCCGCCCGTTTACTTTTTTGTGCCAGACTACGTCGGTAAGTGGATTCCTGGTTAAGAGCGTTAAGTGCTACTCGTCTCAAGAAGGCTCCCATTACGAGGGCTGTGGCCTGAGCGAATCCGAGATTTATCTTCATTAAAAGTAACATCTAAAATCCAATGAGCCTGATTTTCAATGCCCCAATGTTTACGAATAGCATTACCTATTTTTTGAGCATCAGCGGGGAGAGAACTGAGATAAAATTGGACTTCACAAGTGGTTTTATTCCCAAGATGACGAACTCGTTTAACCATGATAATACTTTGAAGTCCTTGCCATTGAGCCTGTTGATAAAGACCGCCGAAAGCTTCTAAGGGTACAGCCCAACACCAACGTTTTTCGAGGCGATGATGACCTTTTTCCAGACGGTAATCATAACTAAATTGAATACCATCAAATTGATGTGCTTGAGCTTGCTCAAACCAGTTTTTGACCTGAGTATAAAGAGTCGGATGATTAGCTTTAAGGGCGACAACGTAGTCAGCTTTTTTGGCTTGAATATGATTAATAATCGCCGTTTGAGTTCCCATAGCATCAAGGGTGATAATTGCCCCTTGAAGGTCTAATAGTTCTAATAAAGCGGGAATAGCAGTAATCTCATTGGATTTATCTTCCACCTTGACTTGTCCTAAAACTAATTTCTGCTCCCCCGCCCAAGCCGTCACTAAATGCAAAGCTTTAATTCCTTGATTACAGTCGTAAGAACCTCTGAGACTTTTCCCGTCTATGGGAACTATTTCCCCCGAAAGAGAACCGATTAAATGGGGCAGCCATTGAGACAAAACTTTGGTCAAAGCTTCCGGGTTAATCCGTTCAAAAACCCGCCGAAAAGTATCATCAGAAGGAATGCCATTAGGTAATTCTAAAAACTCAGATAACCAAGACTGCTTACTGAGTCCATAATTTTCCATGTCTTCCCAGGGTGAGAGCATTTCAAACGCTATTGACAATTGGCCAATTTTGTGATCCGCATGGGCATTTCAAGTGATACCAGTCAATCAGAATAGTTACGAAATCGACCAAATGGGTCGATTTTTGCTTAACAATTGAGATGGCCAATTCTCCTCAAATATGCCTGAATCGCTCTCTGGGTAAGCAACTCACATAAAGTTTATTTTGTCAAGGATTGTTAAGATGCGCTTACCCTGAAAGTTCGTAGTTATAGATACCTGCGAGTAGATTTAGTCTTAATTTAAAACGCTTTCTTCGATTTCTATACCGGGAAGACAGAATTCTAAAGATTTTCAAATGACGATGAATATTTTCAATCACTACTCTCTCTCTCGATAATTGTCGATTAAATTTCTTTTGTTCTTTCGTTAACTCTTGTTTCGACTTTCTCTTGTGAGGGATTTTACTATTCTCGTGAAGCTTTTGAATTCCCTGATACCCTTTGTCTGCTAAACATTCGATTCTCTTATTCATCATGACACGGCTAGTCTTCCACACTTTAAAATCGTGTGTTCTGCCCGTCCCGAAAGCGGTACAGAGAATCATTCTCGTTTTTACGTCGGCTACAATCTGTGATTTTATGGTATGGCATTTTTGTTTCCCACTATAATATCGCTTCTGTTTTTTTTTGGTCTTTCTATCTCGTGTTCTGTCACATCTACCCCTACTCGCTCCACCGATATACTCTCTCGGACGAGCGTTTTTTTGCCTGGCAGGTTGAAGAGTCCTGACTTAATTAGTATGTCTTCCACTTTTTTAATAATTCTCATCGCTGTTGTCTCGTCAATTCCCCGACTCGTTCCGATGTGATAGTAAGTTCGATATTCTCTCCAATACTCTAAAGCCATTAAGATTTGTTCCTCCACACTTAATTTACTCGGTCTTCCCGATTTTTTGTGAAATGCCTTCTCGGCCGATACAATTTTTACCATTAGCGAGAAAGTCTCGGGATAGACTCCGGTTAAGCGTTTGAATTCCTCGGGCTTTAAGTTTTCGATTCGTTCGTAAATCATAGTACACGGGAAACTTTTCCTCATTTTATACTAACTTTTCCGATTTTTGCAGGAGGTCTACTCTACAAGTGTCCCTGTTTATGTTTTTCTGAGTTTATCCTCCTGTTGCCAGAGGAGAGGACAAGGATGATGGTATGTGATATAATTTGCTCTTGCTTTCAACTACATATTTAGGGCTTGCTGAATAATGGTAAAACCCTTTTAAAATAAGGCTTTTGACCTGTTAAAATCCGATGTTAGTGCAAGAATATAGGATTGGGACATTCAAAAACCTTCCATTATTCTTTTTATAGTACATAAACTGGTACAAAAAAAGAAGGGCAACAAAGCCTGAAACGACCGGCTACTGACTCCTGACGACCGGCTACTGACTCCTAGCCCCACCAACAAACTTTTTCAGCAAACCCTATTTAAGTGATTTTGTCAAGAAAATGAGCGAATTAAAATCCCAAATCACCGCTATTGATCATCAACTTTCCAAACGTCTGATCGCTCTCGATCCCGCAGGATATTTTATTATTTATCTCGACCGAGAAGCTGGGTTAATCTGTGCCAAACATTACAGCAATATTATCAACGAAAAAGGTTTAGCCGTCGATCCAGAAACGGGAAAAGTTATCGGTGTTAGGCAAAAACTTGATCGCAATCCTGAGTCTATTTACACCGCGAGAACCGCCAAAGAATTAGCCGTCAAAGTGATCGAAGAAACCCAACCTTGTCCTATTACTATGTTCGATCATGCTGCTTATTTAGGTCGAGAATTCACCCGCGCTGAATACGCTTTAATCACCGGGGAAGAATATATTCAGGATTAAAGATTGGGCTTTTCAGTGTTGCCAAAGGCACGGCGTAGCCGTCCAGTAAACAGTAAACAGGGATAAAGATGAAGATAAATAAATAACTTAAAACTTACATCTGATAACTGATAACTGATAACTGATAACTGATAACTGTTAAACCGTGCCTTTAAATAAACCTTGGGGACGGAATAATAACAGCAAGATCATAATTAATAAAGCCACGGCTAATTTATAATCAGAACCAATTAAGGGGACACTAATTTCTTGAGCAACACCAATAATTAAAGCCCCAGCAATCGCTCCGTAGGGATTACCAATACCACCTAAAATAACGGCCGCAAACATTGGTAAGATTAAAAACCAGCCCATATTGGGACGTACTCCCCCAGTAATTAACCCGAACATCCCTCCAGCTAAAGCAGTTAAAACTCCGGTAATTATCCATGTCCAGAAGACAACCCATTCGACGTTAATTCCAGTTACTCTAGCTAAATCGTTGCTGTCAGCTACGGCACGCATCGCCTTACCGATCTTAGTTTTTTGTAATAAAAAATGGAGGGCAATAATAACTATAATTGCCAAACCAATAACTAACAAGCGATCGAAAGCTACTTTAATACCAAAAATTTCTGTAGCGGTCATCACAGGCAGATCGTAGCGTTGATTACTGCCGCCCCAGATCATTAAAATACCATTGCGAAGAAATAAAGCCAAACCGATCGAAATAATAATTAAAGTGGTAGAATCAGCCCGTCGATCGCGCATGGGTTTCCATAATAATCTCTCGGCAATGAGCATGGCAATAGCTGTCACCGCTGCCCCCACCGGCATCGCTAACCAGAGATTAATCCCTTGAGCATTTACCAGCCAAGTTATGTAAGCACCTAAAGTCATAAAATCGCCGTGGGCAAAATTAGACAGACGCAAAATGCCACAGGTAAGGGTTAAACCGACAGCAGCCAGAGCAATAATACTACCGACGGCTAAACCATTAAATAAAAGTTGTGGTGTATCCATCAAACCTCTTGTATAAATCAGAAATTGTCCTTAGAAATAGAAGTCAGGAGAGAGAAAATTAATTAACTTTTGTCTTTTACCTTATTTAGCTGAAAGCTGAGGGCCTGTGGCTTAAATATTTTTGTTTAGACCAAATTGCATGACAGTATAAGCTCAGACAGCTATTATAAAGGTTTGTGTGCCAGCAATTTCTCGCAGCCGGCGGAAAGCTGACGGCTGATGACTTACTGCTATAAAATCAAGAATGCCCACTGATGGAATTTTCCGCCAATGAAGACTATCTTTCGATTAGCGATCGCTTTTTTTGTCCTACTACTTATCCTATCTCCTGTCAATGCCTTAGCTGCCAGTTCTGCTGCTGTCACAGGAGCCAATGCCAGTTATGAAAACCAGAATCTGACAGGAAAGGATTTTTCGGGACAAAATTTGCAATCTGCCCAATTTACTAACGTTAATCTGCAAGATTCTAACTTTAGCTCTGCCGATTTGCGCGGGGCAGTGTTTAACGGAGCCTCTATCATCGAAGGCAACTTTCATGGAGCGGACTTAACCAATGGGTTAGCCTATCTGAGTACCTTTAAAAATTCCGATTTAAGCGATGCCATTTTTTCCGAAGCAATTATGCTGCGTACCATTTTCGAGGGAGTCAATATCAACGGTGCTGATTTTAGTTTTGCCGTGCTTGACGCTCAACAAATCAAAAATCTCTGTGAAAGAGCCGAGGGTGTCAACTCAAAAACCGGCATCTCTACCCCGGAATCTTTAGGATGTGATCAATGATGCAAACAAGGGTTGGTGTTATTGGTGGTGGACAATTAGCATGGATGATGGCACAGGAAGCCAAGAAATTAGGCATTTCTCTGATTGTACAAACACCACACCCCGACGATCCCGCCGTTGCTTTAGCTGACGGGGTTGTTTTCGCCGAAATAGCTGACGCGGAAGGCACAAAAAAACTAGCTCAACACTGTGATCTGATCACGTTTGAAAATGAGTTTGTTAATTTAGATGCCCTAGAAGAATTAGCGGCCACAGGAGTTAAATTCTATCCTAGTTTGGCAAATCTGCGCCCCCTATTGGATAAATACGAGCAAAGATGTTATTTACGCTCTCTAGGGTTGCCTGTGCCTGATTTTTGGGCGATAGATAATTTATCCCAACTAGAAAATTATCCTTTTCCGCTAGTGCTGAAAGCGCGACGACAGGGTTATGATGGTCAGGGAACCTTTATTATCCGCACTCCTGAAGAATTAAACGCCAAAAAGCCGCAATTAGAGCGTCTTGACTTGATGTTAGAAGCTTATATTCCCTACGAGCGCGAATTAGCCATCGTTGCCGCTAGGGGATTAACTGGGGAAATCGTCACCTATCCCGTGGTGGAAACCTATCAAGAGGAGCAAGTCTGTCACTGGGTAATCGCTCCCGCCGCTCTTAACCAATCTTTACAGGCTCAAACCGAACCTATCGCCCATCATCTGTTAAGTAGTTTGTCGGCGGTGGGTGTTTTCGGGATCGAGTTATTTGTCACTCCGCAGGGGGAGGTATTGATTAATGAAATCGCTCCCCGTACCCATAATTCGGGTCATTACAGCCTTTCTGCCTGTCTTACCTCCCAATTTTCCCTACAACTGCAAGCAGTGGCTAATTTGCCCCTCGGAGCCACGGATTTAAAATCTGCCGGGGCAGTCATGGTTAATCTATTGGGTTTTGAGGATAGTGACGGTGATTATGGCGAAAAAAGAGCAGTTTTAGCGGCAATTCCAGACGCTCACGTTTTTTGGTACGGTAAAAAATCCCGTCCCGGTCGAAAATTAGGCCATGTCACCCTCTTAAGGGATACAAGCGATCGCTCTGAGTTATTGGCCCTAGCAAAACAAATAGAAAAGCTTTGGTATGGTTGTTAGGGAAGTGGGAAGTATTTTCAGTAAACAGTAATCAGTGAACAGTAATCAGTAAACAGTGAACTGATAACTGATAACTGATAACTGTTTACTGATAAGGATGTGAACTGAAAACTCACATCTGATAACTGATAACTGATAACTGATAACTGATTCAGTAAACCCTAATTAAAAGACTTTTTTGATTGCCTCGGTCAGTTTTTGACTAATTAACTCGTTACCGTCTCGACTAAGATGAATATTATCGATATAGAGGGAATCAGGATTAGAATGTGCTTGAAAAATGGGCAGAAAATCTAGATAAAAAATCTGCTGGTTGCTGGTGAAATCTGCTAGTCTTTGACGGGCTTTTAATTCATAATCTCGCCCCTGTTTTTGAGCTTCGCGAATAAGGGGGGTAATAGCGATAATTAAACGGGCTTGATTAGCCTGAGCAAGGGCTTGAATTTGGGCAAGAGCGGTTAAATTATTGCCCACTCGATCGCCTCCTTCTTGCACCGGTGGTAGGGGAGGATAACGCTTAAAATATCGATCGTATAATTCGATTAAAGCTAAAGCCGGCCGGCGAGCGGGATAATTAATTTCTCGTCCCACCACCGCCGAACTAGGAGCTAAAGCGAACAGATCATCGGTGTTCATTAATAACACAATCACCTGAGATTCAAAGGTGCCGAAACGTCGCAGATAGGCCAATTGATTGCGCGGTCCCCACGAATTAGCCGAAGCATTGAGAACTTGCACCGAACCTGTCAGATTCTGTCCTAAACTTTTGGTGATTAAAGCAGAAATGGTCTCTTTTTGATCTGTCCACCAGGAGCCATTAGCGATCGAATCACCGATTAACATTATTCTCGTCGTCTCTGGGGGCCTTTGGGGTGTAATCGGATCGCTCCGCATCGAATACTGATTAACGGCGATAAAATTGGAAAACCGGCGCGTTTGTTGATTAGGAGCCAAAAGATAGCCAATTTCGGCATCGGCTTTGTAAATAAGCGGATTACCGAACCCGAAGACAATTCTTAAAATAGCCTCAAGGAGAAGGCCAAGAAGGAAAAGAACGCCTAGAATGATTAAAGACAGCCGAATGATACCAATTTCTAATAACACGGATAGATGAGAGTTCGCTAATTTATGATCCGAAAGTGTCTCATACCTTATCCATCTCATGAAAAGGAGTTAAAAGCAATGTCAGACTTAAATCGTGGCATCATGAAATTCGAGGGAGCCGATAAACCGGCAGTAGTGGCGATATCGTCGATTATCGTTATCGGTAGTATTATTGCTCTGATCCTTTGGGCAATGAAAGTCGCCTACATCTAGTTAGGGTTTGCGGCAAAAAGTTTCTCGTGGGGGCAGGGTGTGGGGTGTAGGGTGTAGGGTGTAGGGTTTTACCCATTTTCATCTGGTAAATTACCTAATTTTCAGGGAAAAAGTCCCTAAAATTTCCCCCCGATCCCTCCAATGGCTGGCACTTTTTGATTTCCCAAAAGTCTAAAAGTCTTATCCAACAAGGTTTTTAGATTTATTCAGCAACCTCTAGTTAGGGTTTGCGGCAAAAAGCTTTTCCTGGGGGCAGGGTGTGGGGTGTGGGGTGTGGGGTTTTACCGATTTTGAGGTAGTCAGTTACCTAATTTTCAGGGAAAAAGTACCTGAATTTTCCCCCCGATCTCCGCAACGGCTGGCACTTTTTGATTTCTCAAAAGTCTAAAAGTCTGACCCAACAAGGTTTTTAGATTTATTCAGCAACCTCTAGTTAACTAGAATAATTTCCCTCACTTTTTGGCATCACTCGGTTTAAATTTCTTGCGATCACGACACGATCTCACCTCTTGTCCCCTTGAGCCTGTAGGATAGGGTCAAGGGAGAAATTGCTAGTTCCCTCTATTGCGCTTGCTAGTCACACTCGACTCGAAACAGATCATCGATGAGCAGATCAACTTCTGTTTTAACAGAACTGTTGCAGTTACTCCCCCAATGGCGATCGCAGATGTACTTCAAAGCATCCCTGACCGCGCTATCCCACGCCATGGAGGATCAGGTTTTAGCGGAAGACGATCAACCGTTAGTGATTGCCAGTTTTCAGCGTGAGCGCTTTTATCGTCAAGAGGCCCATCGCTACCGACGCATTGCCCACAAAAGCGGGCAAGTTTATGTTTTGTCAGCCCCAGAAACCGATTTTAAGCATAGTTCCGACGTTTGCGAGACGATCGCTTTTCAACCGGACGACAGTTTAGCCCAAGAATGGCATCTAGTGGTTATCAGTCGCCATTATGCTAGTTGTTTAATCTGTCGGGAGCGAACCCATCTGGTAGCCGAAGGGGAAAATAGGGCAGCTATGGATAATAATCGCCGTTTTGAGGGGATTTGGACGAGTGATCGCCATGTGAGTCAACAGGCCGCCCAAATTCTCTTAAATCATATTCTCGATTATCGTCCCGAACTGGCGGACAAAATTAGGCGCGCTCAAGAAGAATACCTGATCTGTGAACTGACGGATAGGGATCATCAAGAGGAACCGGATCCCTTTGTCCAGCGATTGGTCACTTATTTGCAAGCGGGACAGTATAAACTGCTGAAAGCCAATCGTTCCCTGGCATCGAAAGAACACAAAGAAAGACTGATCAACTCGGTGACAGCGGCGATCCGTCGTTCCCTCGATCCGGAAGATATCCTCCAGGTGGCAGTGCGGAAATTGGGGGAGGGATTGGGAGTCTGTCGCTGCGTGGTCTATCGTTGTAAGGAAGCCGACATTAACGCCACCATCGAACACGAATTTTTAAACTCCGGCATTAGTTCCATCAAAGGACAAAAATGGCCTCTGAAAAATAATCCTCTTTTTCAGGAAGCGCTGGAATTGAGAGAATCCCTGAAAATTGAAGACGCTATTCACGATCCCCGTCTCCCCGGCGATTCCATTCAAAATCTGGTGCGGGAATGTTCCATCTATTCCTGGTTATTAGTACCGATTTTTTACCAAAGTCGTCTCTTGGGAATGTTGGAACTGCATCACTGTGGACCCTATACCACCACTTGGAAAAGCGAGGATGTCGCCCTGGTGGACGCGGTGGCCACTCAAATCGGAGTCGCCCTCATTCAAGCAGAAGCCTACGCTAATTTACAGGATTTAAATGAACAATTAGCCGCCCTCGATCGCACTCGTTCTAATTTAGTCGCCATTACCGGCCACGAATTACGCACCCCCCTGTCCACCATTCAAGTCTGTCTAGAAAGTTTGGCCTCGGAACCGGATATGCCGGCAGAAATGCGCCAAATTATGCTTGATACTGCTCTGAAAGATGCGGAACGAATGCGTAAATTAATCCAAGATTTTTTAACTCTTTCCAGGTTAGAAAGTGGCCGGGTTAATTGGAATCCTGAAGCTTTATCCTTATCGGAATGTGTGGAATTAGCCATCAGTCACGTTCACTCCCGCAATCTCGACAACGAAAATCCAAAAATTAGCAATCTTGTCCCCCCTAATCTGCCCTTTGTTTTAGCCGATGGCGAGTGGTTAGTGGAATTACTCTCCAAACTTCTCGATAATGCCTGTAAGTTTACCGGACGGGAGGGAAATGTCTCGATCGAAGTCGCTTCGGGAAAGCCAAAAACTCTAGAAGTAACCATTTCTGACACTGGACGCGGGATCGAACCCAATCGTTTAGAACAGGTTTTTGATCGCTTTTACCAAGAGGAGGGGGCCCTGCGACGCAGTGCTGGGGGAACCGGTTTAGGACTGGCTATCTGTCGTCAGATCGTTAATGGTTGGGGCGGCGAAATTTGGGCAGAATCCCAGGGCAAAAATAACGGCAGTCAGTTTCATTTTACTATTCCAATATTTAAAGATAAAACTAACGATAATCCCCCAAATACCGCTCCGAAAAAATCCCCCCGTCGTGCTGCCAGTAAACGTAAATAGCGGCCAGTTGCCTGTTTAGTTTTGGCTCTTTGCTCGTGACTTCCTATTCCTTTTCTTCATCAAAAACTAAACAAAAAAGCATTAAAAAAGAAGCATCCAATCCCCAAGATATATAATAAACTTAAAAGAGTAATCAATTAGTCGTTTTTAGGTGAAAAAATTATGGGACGCGCCAAGAGAGTGGTTTTAGCTTATTCCGGAGGAGTCGATACTTCCGTCTGTATTCCCTATCTCAAACAGGAATGGGGAGTAGAAGAAGTGATTACCCTAGCCGCCGATTTAGGACAGGGAGACGAATTAGGACCAATTCAAGAAAAAGCTCTGCGCTGCGGAGCGATCGAATCCTTAGTGGTCAATGCTCAGGAAGAATTCGTCAAAGAATACGCTTTTCCCTCAATTCAAGCTAATGCTCTCTACGAAAATCGTTATCCCCTTTCTACCGCCCTGGCTCGTCCTTTAATCGCTAAATTATTAGTAGAGGCCGCCGAGAAATACGGGGCCGATGCCGTCGCTCACGGTTGCACTGGCAAAGGTAACGATCAAGTGCGTTTTGATGTGGGCATTATGACCCTTAATCCTAGTTTAAAAGTTCTCGCTCCCGCCCGGGAATGGGGCATGAGCCGGGAAGAAACCATCGCCTACGGGGAAAAATTCGGGATCGAGTCCCCTGTGAAAAAATCCTCGCCTTTTAGTATCGATCGTAACCTGTTGGGGCGCAGTATTGAAGCCGGTCCCTTGGAAGATCCGATGACGGAACCCCCGGAAGAAATCTATCTAATGACCAAAGCGATCGCCGATACTCCCAACGAGCCGGAATACGTCGATATTGGTTTTAATCAGGGTATTCCTGTCAGTTTAAACGGAGAAAATCTCGATTCTGTCACGCTAATTAGTCAATTAAATGACCTAGTGGGTAAACACGGTGTTGGTCGTTTAGATATGATCGAAAACCGGGTAGTGGGAATTAAATCGCGAGAAATTTACGAGGCCCCGGCTTTATTAGTTTTAATTGATGCTCACCGGGACTTAGAAAGTTTAACTTTAACTGGAGATGTTACCCAATATAAACGGGGAATTGAAGATACCTACGGACAGTTAATTTATAAAGGATTGTGGTACAGTCCCTTAAAGGAAGCGATCGATGCTTTTATCCTCAAAACCCAAGAACAGGTAACGGGATCGGTGCGACTCAAACTGTTTAAAGGTAACGCTAAAGTGGTCGGTCGTCAGTCAGTCAATTCTATCTATTCTCCCGATTTAGCTACCTACGGAGCCGAGGATCAGTTTGATCATAAAGCTGCCGAAGGTTTCATCTATGTTTGGGGATTACCCAGCAAAGTTTGGGCCGAAAAAACTAGAGGAAAGTAATCAACAATCCTCTGCTAATACCGTTAATAATTATTATTGTAGGAGCGAAGGCAATTCGTCCCTACAATAATATACATCTTGCATAATTTTTTTATGGTATAATGGAAATCTTGGTTCTTCGGTTTGTGTTATGCAATGGACTGGGGTTATAAGGGATGGAACCCTTATTTAGAAAGGCATTTGGCGATTTTTGTCAATTGTTTTTTATCTAGAGCGAACTCATCAATTAAGTCTCTTGCCAGAGAAGGATTTAGTCAATTTATGCCCCCCTATCGAACCATAACAAGTAACGAAGAGCCGAAATTTTTACCTTTTTTAGCGTTTGAGATGCTCTCACCCCGATGTACCAATTAACTAATTTTCCCAAAAAAATTAGTTAACCCAGCATTATAACATATAATTAATTTGCAAGAGTTCTAATGCTTTCTGGGAAAATGTACTGGAATTATTAATTAGTTGGCGGGTTAGTATGGAAATAAATAACATCCTAGAAACTGAAGATAGAGAGGTGTTTATGACTTTATCTCAAACCTATCAGGAATGGAGGGAAGCAACTAAACGGGAAGGACGACAGGAAGGAAAACTGGAAGGAAAACTGGAATCTATTCCCCGTTTGCTGGCTTTGGGTTTAAGTGTGGAACAAATCGCTCAAGCTTTGGATTTAGACTTAGAACAGGTCCGACGAGCTATTCAAGAAACCCCATGAAACCCCATGATCAATTTGCCAAAAATTACCTTGAACAATTACTTTCTCCCCTGGGAACCGTCGAAATCAGCAAAGAAGTCAGCGATGAAACGCGACAGATAGATGTATTTTTTTCCCCCAATCCCGAACCCAACCCCGATTATCTGGGATTATTAGGCAGAATTGTCCTTAATACTGTCTTAATTGAACCCTATCGCAATCCTCCCAACCGTAGCGAGATTCGTAATTGTTTAGCAAAACTTTTGGCGATTTTAGCCGAACTGCAAAGACAAGCCAAACGGGAAAATCAGAGCTACAATAATGAAGATAATGCCCCTCGTTTGTGGATTTTATCCCCTTCCGCTCGTATCACTGTTTTAGAAGGATTTGGGGCAAAATTAGAGCCAGATTGGCCAGAAGGAGTCTATTTTCTTACCTTGCTTTATCGCACGGCAATTATCGCTATTAATCAATTGCCTGTGACTGCTGAGACTCTTTGGTTAAGATTATTAGGACGGGGAAAAACGCAAAACCAAGCGGTGCGAGAATTGTTA
>NZ_SFBO01000140.1:0-30774 GCF_007095705.1 Microcystis sp. Msp_OC_L_20101000_S702 | reverse complement strand
TTTGAGAGAATCGTCGTTCAAAACCTTGCGTCTTTATCGGCCCGCGTCCTGTAGGGGCGAAGCATTCGGGCAATAACCTATCGGTGAAACCGTAGATTTTCTATCCGAATGCTTCGCCCGTACTTTTTCAGCAGACCCTAAGTAGTTGTGAAAAGCCCAACTTTGTGTCCTTTGTGTCTCTGTGGTTCACAAAAACAAAAAAGGCTTAATTTGGCAACACTATTAAAACTGTAAAAACTTTTTAACTTGTGTCCAAAGATTGCTAAAAGACTCTTTCATTTCCTCCTTAATTTTCCAGCGTTTAAATGCCTCTTCGTAGGCAATTCCTTGATTTTGAAAAGTTTTCCAAGCAGAAAGGGAAAGAGGTAAACCCATCAGCAAAAAGATATAAATTGCCCAAGAAATTGTTCCCGAACTAATTAAATTAATGATAATAAAAAAACTATTAATAATCAGATAGCGAACGGTTTTATTTTTTAGCTCCTCGCGACGAAAGCGATCGAATTCTTGCCGTTTATAACTGAGCATTTTTGACTCTTGCCAGTCCTTTTCTGCCGCTTCTAAGTCTTTAACTTCAATAGCTAAATCGTCGGCAATTTCTAACAACTGTTGACGGGTAATTTCTCCCTTATCCCCTTGACGGGAGATAGCCAAATAGAGAATTTCCTGCACATCCTCTTGACTGTAGGATTGGGGAGGGAAAAAATCGGGGTTTGGCATAGCGATAGAGAAAGAAATAGGTTCCTTCTCTATTATGGGCGATCGATTTAGCGATTGACAGTTAGACGAGACAGGGAGTTTTTAACTGATTTATCCATGCTTCTAAATCCTGCAAAGAGCGATCGGCATATTGACCGTAACGTTCCCGTTTATTGCGGATTTTTCTGGTAAAATTCGGCAAAATGCCAAAATTTGGCGGCATCGGTTGAAAATGTTTCGGTTCGGCACTGCTGATAAACTCAAATAATGACCCCATCATCGTTGTGGTTGGCAATGTCACCGTTTCTAATCCTAAAGCTAAACGAGCGGCATTAGTTCCCGCTAACCATCCCCCAGCAGCCGCAGCCGTATAGCCTTCCGTGCCGATTAACTGTCCTGCCGCTAATAGCGTCGGTCGCGATTTAAACTGGAGACTGGAGGATAATAACTGGGGAGAATTAATAAAGGTGTTTTTGTGCATCACCCCCATGCGTACAAATTCGGCCTTTTCTAACCCCGGAATCAGACGGAAAACCCGTGTTTGTTCACCCCATTTTAAATTAGTTTGAAATCCCACCATATTCCACAATTGCCCCGCTTTATCTTCCATTCGCAACTGTATAACTGCGTAGGGACGTTGATCCGGATATCTGGGATCCGCTAATCCCACCGGTTTCAGGGGACCAAAACGCATGGTATCCTCTCCCCGACAGGCTAATTCTTCGATTGGCAGACAAGCCTCGAAAAATTTGGCATTTTCTCGCTCAAAATCCTTTAATTCCGCTTGTTCTGCTTGTTTTAACTCTTGCCAGAAATGCAGGTATTGTTCCCGATCCATGGGACAATTGAGATAGGCGGCCTCACCTTTATCGTAACGGGAGGCCAGAAAAGCGATCGATCGATCGATCGATTCCCCTAGAATAATCGGACTAGCGGCATCAAAAAAACTCAGATAGTCCAGACCGGCAAAATTTTGCAGATCTGCGGCTAAAGCAGCACTGGTTAACGGTCCAGTGGTTAAAACGACGATACCATCCCGGGGAATTTCCGTGATCTCCTGACGTTTTAAGGTGACTAGAGGGTGGTTAGCCAAGATTTCCGTCAAATTTCGACTAAAGACCCCTCTATCGACCGCTAAAGCCCCTCCTGCGGGGACACTATGCTGATCGGCCTGGGCAATAACTAGAGAATTTAAGCGTCGTAATTCTTCATGGAGTAACCCGGTGGCGCGATCCACCGCCATGGCACCAAAGGAGTTACTACAGACTAATTCGGCTAAAAATTGGCTATGGTGGGCGGGACTAGAGCGAATTGGGCGCATTTCGTACAGGATCACGGGAATACCTGCTTGGGCTATCTGCCACGCCGCCTCAGTCCCCGCTAATCCTCCACCAATTACATGAATAGGGCGATCGATCATAGTTGGGAGAAAATGGCTAGAGTAGGATTATTTTAGCGTTAGTTCCGAGTCACCAAAAAATAGGGCCAGCCTAGTGCGATCGCATAAAGATTGGGGCTGATCACAAACTCAGGTTATAATTAAAGAAGGGATAGAATATTATATTTTATCTCGGCACCGGTTTTGCTTTCGAGAAGGTGGCAACACCGCCCCACTTTCTCACCATCTCCTTCCAGATGGGCTAGTTAGCGGTTTGACTTCTATGAACACCAATTATCTTGAGGAATACCAAAAATACCTAGCCGAATGGCAGAAAATGCTTCTGTCCGCTTGGGGTAATGGTCTTCCCTCGACTACACCAGTGTTTGAGTTTCCGGAAACTTTGGTTAAATCCCTCGAATATCAACAAGAATGGGTGAAATCCTACCTAACCGCCCAAGAAACCGCCACCAAAGTTGCCCTCGATAGTCAGAAACAATTCTGGGATAGTTATTTCGGTTTTGCTCGTCAGTCCATGGCTGTAATCAATAAACCAGCTTAATTAGGTATCAATTGACTAGATAGTTCGATTGGTGACTTAACTTCCCTTAAAAAATGAAATTCCTCAAATACAATCCCCTCTGGCTCTGTATTTGAGGCTTTTTTGGGTTTTATTACCTTTAGGCAATCAGGGAATTTTGGGGTTTAGCAAAAATCATCCGTCCGGCCGAGGTTTGCAGTGCAGATGTCACCACTACCCGCAATTCTCCCCCTAGATAATCTTTTCCTTCTTCTACCACCACCATCGTGCCATCTTCTAGATAACCAATGCCTTGGGTGGGTTCTTTTCCTGCTTTGAGAATTTTCAGATCTAACGTATCCCCAGGCAAGTAGATCGGGCGTACTGCTTGGGCGAGATCGTTGACATTCAAGATGGTGACTTTTTGCAGATTGGCCACTTTACTGAGATTGTAATCGTTAGTGAGCAAGGTGGCGTTAATTTCTTGGGCAAGATGGACTAACTTAGCATCTACGGTGCTAATATCCTCATAATCGGCGGGATGAATGATAATGCGCTCGGGGAATTCTTGCTGCATCCGGTTTAGGATATCTAATCCGCGTCTTCCTCTAACTCGTTTTTGGTCGTTACTGCCATCCGCTAACTGTTGCAATTCCTGAAGGATAAATTGGGGGATGAGTATCTGTCCCTCGATAAATCCCGTGTCTAACAATTGTTCGATACGACCATCGATAATACAACTGGTGTCAACAACTTTAGTGGCGGCCGCTTGCAGGGTTCCTTCTGCCACTAGAATTGATTCCATACTATTGGGGTTAATCAGACGCAGAAAAGTGCGACCGTGGGTATCAGCTAAACTAACCCCCAGATAGGAAAACATAATACTGCCTAAAATAGCGATTATCGGCTTGATAAATGAGAATTCTCTGGGAATCGGGAGGAAGAAAATCGGAGCTAGGATCAGATTAGCAATCAACAAACCAATAACTAGACCGACCGAACGGGTTAAAATAACTTCGATCGGAGTTTGCCGTACTTGGGTTTCTAGACGACGATAGGTAGTTTGGGCAACTAAACCAAGAGCTAAACCAATAATTGAGGCAAAACCCGCCGATAACCAGCGTAAAGCTTCAATATTGCTGATTTGCGACTGGACAGTAACCGGCAGCAAGTCAACACCACTATAACCAATACTGGCAACAGCGAAGACGAATAGTAAAATTATGACAGCATCAAGCATGGGGATAATACCAGAGAGGATAGGGGGGAATGATGATAGAAAAATAATGAGTATGGATGCTTTTCTATTATATCTGTGGGTTTCTCCTAATTTGTGTCGGGAAAGTTGCCTCCATTCTAGGAGATGTTCTCCCCAGCCATAATACATCTTAACGAAGATAAACGAAATTATAGCCGTCGGGAGTCAGCCTTGAATCAGTTATCAGTTATTAGTTATCAGTCATCAGATACGAGTTACAGCGTTTCTCAGATAGATGAGGTTCGTTCTTGCATCTAAAATACTTGATTAGCAAGGCTTAGTCTGTACCTCACCTTGACGAGAAAGGCTGTATGAGTTCACTGATTACTGATTACTGTTCACTGATAACTGCTTTAATGCCCTATTTTCACCCCATAACCTCGGTTTATATTCATATTCCCTTTTGTCGTCGGCGCTGTTTTTACTGTGATTTCCCGATTTTTGTCGTCGGTAATCACACCAATCCGGCGACTTTTCCCCCTGTGGTGGAGTATGTGGAAATATTACAGGAAGAAATTAGCCTTAGTCCGGGGACGGGGAAACCCCTAGAAACAATTTTTTTTGGGGGGGGGACTCCTTCCCTGTTACCTGTGGAATTATTAGGATCGATTCTGGATACTTTAGCCAAAAAGTTTGATTTTGCAGCCGATATAGAGATTTCTATGGAGATTGATCCGGCTACCTTTAGTTTAGAACAATTACAGGGTTATCTTAGTGCGGGAGTCAATCGGGTTAGTTTAGGAGTACAGGCTTTTCAAGAACCATTATTACAGGTTTCTGGTCGATCGCATACTGTTAAGGATATCTATCAGGCAGTGGAATTAATTCGGGGATTGGGAATAGTTAACTATAGTTTGGATTTGATTTCAGGATTGCCACAACAAACCCTGACAGATTGGGAAAATTCCCTAGAAAAAGCGATCGAACTGCAACCGGCCCATCTTTCCTGTTACGATTTGGTCTTAGAAGCGGTTACTCCTTTCGGTAAACAGTATCAACCGGGGAAAAAACCCTTACCCGATGATGAAACCACGGCAAAAATGTATGTTTTAGCCGGTGAAAAACTAGCTTTAGCTGGTTATCAACATTACGAGATTTCTAACTATGCTAAACCGGGTTATCAATGCCGACATAATCGAGTTTACTGGGAAAATCGTCCCTATTATGGCTTTGGTATGGGGGCTGCTAGTTATCTTCATCAACAACGTTTTACCCGTCCGCGCAAAAGTCGCGACTATTTCGCTTGGGTAAAAGAAGGCTGCCCAATTGACGTGGAGAAAAATAGTTTTATCGATGATCTTCTCGAAACCTTAATGCTAGGGTTAAGGTTAGGGTCAGGGGTGAGTTTACCCGCGATTGAAGCTAATTTTGGTCCGGAAATCAAAAAAGCAATTTTAGAGGTCTTAGAGCCGCATAAACAGCGTAATCTAGTAATAATTGAGGGGGATACCAGGGTAAGATTAAGCGACCCCGAAGGTTTTTTGTTTTCTAATATCGTTTTAACCGATTTATTCGATCGCTGGCAATAGTCAGGAACTATATTTTACTAGCGATAATAGATAGCTAACCAAATACAAGGGGGATTATTGCTAGTAAATTCGACGCGGTGTTTTTGGTGAGGAGGAATCAAGAGATAATCCCCCGCTTGCAGATTAACTTGGCTGCCATCTTCATAACTAATCTCAGCGTATCCCTGTAATAAAATCACCCATTCAAACTCAGATTGATCGTACCATTGACCCCGGGGAGTGGTTTGACCGGTGGAAATAATTCTTTCTAGACGAATAGCTTGACTTTGAGCTAAAATTTCCAGAATTTCTCGGTCGGGAATTAGTTCAGGTAAATCAAAAATTGAAGCTGCTATCATTAGTTATGATCCCTTTCTGGATGAAAATCTTTAATCACCGTCGGTATTGCTGTTAAAATTTTCTCAACGATATCAGTAGGTCTATCTAGGTCATAAACAACAATCCGAAGATCTGCTTCTGCATAAAGTCCTCGTCTTTGTTCTAATAATAATTCCAGTTTACTTTCTAAATCAGTGGACTGAAGCAAGGGACGAGAGGTATCTTGTTTTAAACGTTTAACCAAGACTTCTAGAGGAACATCTAACCAAATCATTAAACCGTGACGAAGATAACTCCAATTCATCGGTTTTAAAACCATCCCTCCCCCGGTGGCAATCACAGTTTTAGTCAGAGGGGATAATTCGGCCAAAACCTGGGTTTCTAACTCCCGAAAAGTCGCTTCTCCCTCGTCAGCAAAAATTTCCCTGATTTTCTTTCCCGCGACCCTTTCTATTAATATATCTGTATCAAAAAAACGATATTGTAACCGTCGGGAAAGCAACTCTCCCAGGGTGGATTTGCCAGATCCCATCATTCCTAGCAAAAAAACACTTAATCCCCGTAAGGAGTTAAAATCCGTTGAATTGTCCATAGTTAAAATTTAGCTGAATGTAGTCCTCGCTACTAAGGGACGATGTTTTGATAAGCATTTAGGAGTAAAAACCGCGAGATGAAATCAGAAAATCTTCTCAGAACTCCCATTGACACCGACATCGTGTCAGAATCTGGATAACCATGATACCATCTTGGTAATTCATCGACAAAATCAGCTTGATTAATTTAATCAAGTGGTGTGGGGAGTGTGAACACAGGAGTCTAAAATTCATGTCCAATCAACCAGCAAACTTTCCGGGTAATAGAAATCAACTCAAACCGATTAAAGTCGGGGTTATCGGGGTCGGTAACATGGGACAACACCATAGTCGCATCCTGAGTTTATTAAAAGATGTGGAATTCGTCGGGGTGGCCGATGTCAACGTCGAAAAGGGACTGGAAACTGCCAGTAAATACCGAGTCCGTTTTTTTGAAAATTATTTAGACCTCTTACCTAGGGTAGATGCGGTTTGTATCGCTGTCCCCACGCGGTTACACCATCGAGTCGGGATGGACTGTCTGCAAGCGGGAGTACATACCTTGATCGAGAAACCGATCGCCGCTAGTATTAGTGAAGCGGAATCTTTAGTCAATGCGGCAGCCGATCACGATTGTATTCTGCAAGTGGGTCATATCGAGCGTTTTAATCCCGCTTTCCAAGAGTTATCGAAGGTCTTGAAAACCGAGGAGATTTTAGCGATTGAATCCCATCGCATGAGTCCCTATTCCCAGCGCGCTAATGATGTGTCGGTGGTGTTAGATTTAATGATCCACGATATAGATTTAATTTTAGAATTAGTCGCCGCTCCCGTGGTGAAATTAACCGCTAGTGGTAGTCGCGCTGCCACTGATTCCGGTTATCTCGATTATGTCACTGCAACCCTTGGTTTTAGTAATGGAGTGGTGGCTAATTTAACCGCTAGTAAGGTGACTCATCGCAAGATTCGCCGTTTAGCAGCCCACTGTAAAAATTCTCTCACGGAAGCGGATTTTCTCAATAATGAAATCCTCATTCACCGGCAAACCACCGCTAACTATAGCACCGATTACGGTCAAGTTCTCTACCGTCAAGATGGTTTAATTGAAAAGGTTTATACCAGCAATATTGAACCTCTACACGCGGAATTAGAACATTTTGTTCATTGTGTGCGCGGTGGGGACCAACCTTCTGTCGGTGGGGAACAAGCTTTAAAAGCTTTACGATTAGCTAGTTTAATCGAACAAATTGCCCTTGATGGTCGCGTTTGGCAACAATCGGACTGGAATTATCAATATCTTAATTCTCCCGTGATTACTGCTTCTTGATTGTTTTCACCCCGATTCTTTAAGTGAGAGAATTGGGGTGAGGAAACAAAATTAGTTATCTGGAGAACTTTCCCAACATTTTTCTGAGGATTTTTTTCCACACCATTGACTTTCACAGGGAACTCCATCACCGTCTCCATCCATTTTGACATTGGGGCAATTTCTCAAGAAAAAAGTCGCTTCTGCACAGGAGGTCATCTGGGAACAGTGAGTTCTACCATCGCACCGAAATTGTGGAGAAGGACTAGGTTTTTTCTGGGGAGTGGGACGATTATTGTTGTTAGCTACGGCTAAATTATTGAGGGTTTGATTACCAGAAATTGGTGATTTTATTGATATTTGTTCGCTCAGAAAACCCAGAATTAAAATAACAACTACTTTTTTCATAAAATGCTTGCCTGATTCTCTGCTCTTATCATAGTAGCAGATAGGAGACAGGATAATAAATCAGAGTTATTCCCCGTTTCCTATTCCCTGTATTTAGAGTAAAAATTCCCTGTGTTGAATTGCTAATTTATGGGCGGGAAAACCTTCGTACTCGGCTAAAGTTTTCGTGGTTTCTTTTAACTTTTCAAAGCCTTCGGAGGTGACATAAGCCAAAGTGGAGCGCTTGAGAAAATCATAAACCGAAACCGCCGAATAGGAACGGGCAAAACTTCCCGTCGGCAGCACAGCATTGACTCCGATGGCGTAGGTAGCCATAGAGGAAGGAGTATGATTTCCTAGGAGAATTTCGCCAGCATTTTTAATCTTGCCCAGAATGGCAAAAGGATTACTAACTAAAAGCTCTAGATGTTCCGGGGCGTACTCATTGACAAAATCGAGGGATTGCTGCAAACTATCGGTTAAAATTATGCCCCCATAGGCGGCTAAACCCGCCTCACAGAATTCCCGTCGCCAATCTGGGAGTTTTTGCAGGTATTCCTGAGCGTATTCACTAGCAGCGATCGCAACCTGTTCACAATGAGTGACTAATAAAGCCGCCGAATCCGCCCCATGTTCCGCTTCAATTAATAAATCCAAGGCCGCTAAACGGGCATCGGTGGACTCATCGGCCAAAACTATCGACTCACTTGGACCTGCCGGCAAACCCACATCCACAGTACCGAACAGTAACCGCTTGGCCGCCGCCCCATAGACGCTGCACGGACCTGTAATTTTGTCAACCCTTTTGATATTTTTTGTTCCCAAAGCTAAAGCAGCGATCGCTTGTACGCCCCCTAACTTATAAATTTCTCTGACTCCAGCCATGCGTGCCGCCACCAGAGACACTGGCTCCACGTTGCCCTGTTTATCGGGGGGAGTGCAAACGACAACTCTTTCCACTCCTGCCACCATTGCTGGTATAGCTAACATTAACATCATCGAGGGAAAAGCGCCGCGGCCCCGGGGAACGTATAAACCCACATTGGGGATAGGAGAGATTTTTTCGCCAGCAAAGACACCGGCTTCAATTTCTGCCAGTTGTATTTCTTCCGGCATTTGGCGACGATGTACCTCTTGAATATTCCGAAAAGCCTGTTCAATGGCGGTTTTTACTTCTGGTTCAATTAACTGAAAAGCCCGCTCAAATTCTGCCTCGCTGACTTTGATATTTTCTACCGTCGCACCTTCGTAGTCAAAACGCCGCACATAGTCCACAACGCCGGCATCCCCCCGTTCGCGGATGGTTTCTATCACCGTTTGAGCGACTTTTAGGGCGTTATCAATATCTAACTCGGCTCTTTTCTGAAGTTTTGCCCGTTCCGCATCACTTAATTGCGAAAGTTTTAATATTCTGACCACTATTGCTGCTCCTACTGCCCCCGTCCTCTCAAGAATAGCGGGGAATCTGAATCTTTTTTGATTATAATGCAGATCATGTTTAAGCTCTCTTGCTGTTCTGTAAATGCGATCGCTCTTGGTTTGTTATGGGGGGCGAGTGGTGCTGTGTGGGCAGAAACGGATTTAGACTTAGATCTGAAAATTCGGCAAGAAAGCCCGGTTTTAGAGCGTTGGTTAGAAAAAATACCCGATATCGCCGAAGATATTCGCCGCGATCCTAGTTTTCGCACTCGTATCCGCTTGGGATATGCAGAGTTTCCTTCTAGCGATAATTCCAGTGGCCTGATTTTGGGGGTAGAAGATGTGTTTTTTGGTCAAACCAGTTTAACCCTAAGCGGCGATTATCAGACGGCTTTTAACGGCAAAAGGACGGCAATAGGAGGAAATTTACAATACTATCTCCTCCCTTTGGGTGATTATGTCAATCTGGCTCCCATGGTGGGCTATCGTTACATTCAAACAGGAAATTACAGCACCGATGGGCTTAACTTAGGATTAAAGCTCAAATTAGCCCTTTCTCGCACGGGAGCCGCAGATATCACCGTCAGTCAGAGTTTTATCTCCCCCTGTGGTGATAACGAGGTGGGATTGACTACTCTTTCGGTTGGTTATGCGATTACCTCTAATTTACGTTTAGCTGCCGATATTCAAGCCCAAAATTCCCGCGCTCGCAAAGATAGCTCCGTGGGAATTTTACTGGAATGGCTGCCCTAATTAGGTTCGTGGGGGCAGCGTGTGGGGTGTAGGGTGTAGGGTTTTACCGATTTTTGGGACGTTTGGCAAAGCTCAGTAAAAAAAAGGAATTGGGAGAAAAAATTTTAATTCTGCGTCAAGGATGTTGCAAGGTGACTGGGCAACATTTGGGAATTCTGCTCAAATGCCCCTATCATGAGGTTGACTTTACTACCGATCGAGTTTAAAACTTATATAATCGTGGGTTTGAGGAGTGAAAAAAGTGAAAAAAGTTAATTTTAACGGCCAACCTTTCCATTTTATCGGTATTGGCGGCATTGGGATGTCAGCCCTCGCTTATATCTTAGCCAAACGCAATTTACCCGTATCTGGCTCCGATTTACGTCCTACTCATATCACCCAACGGCTACAGGGAGCGGGAGCGCAGATTTTCCACCGTCAAGAGGCAAATAATTTAGCTTTATTTCATTCTCCTGGCCTTCAAAACAGTAGCCAAACAGTTCCGCAAGTAATCTGCTCCACGGCGATTAATGACCATAACAAGGAATATCAAGCGGCCAGAGACTTAGGATACCCAATTTTTCACCGTAGCGATGTTTTAGCGGCTTTAATCGCTGATTACGACAGTATCGCCGTCGCTGGAACCCACGGAAAAACCACCACTAGCAGCTTAATCGGTTACGTTTTGTTAGAAGCGGGATTAGACCCCACGATCATTGTCGGTGGTGAGGTGGACGCGTGGGAAGGTAACGCTCGTCTTGGTCAAGGTCGTTTTTTAGTGGCAGAGGCCGATGAGTCCGATGGTTCCCTAACCAAGCACGCCCCAAAAATCGGCGTAATCACTAATATTGAGCTAGATCACCCCGATCATTACCAGAATTTAAGCGAAGTTATCGATACTTTCCGTGAATTTGCCGATCAGTGCCAGATTTTAGTCGCTTGTTTAGATTGTGACACGATCGCCGAGCATTTCCGTCCGACAATTAGTTATAGTCTCGATCCCGAAAAAGGTGCGGATTACACCGTCAGCGAGATTATCTATGAACAGGGAATGATGAAAGCTTCCGTCTGGGAAAAAGGCAGTTATCTGGGACAAATGGAGGTGAAAATCCCGGGGCAACATAATATTAGTAATGCTTTGGCAGTGGTTGCCATCGGACGTTATCTCGGTTTAGAATTTGCTGTTATTGCCGATGCGATCGCTACTTTTGCCGGAGCAAAACGCCGTTTTGAACACAAGGGAGAAGCAAACGGCATCACCTTTATCGATGATTATGCCCACCATCCTAGCGAATTGTTGGCCACGTTAGCGGCTGCAAAATTGAAGGTAGAAGGCAAACAGTACCAACGTTCGATCGCCATTTTCCAACCCCATCGCTACAGTCGCACCACTGCCTTTTTGGAGGAATTCGGCTCCGCTTTCAGTTCCGCCGATGTGGTAGTCTTAACGGATATTTATAGTGCCGGGGAAGTGAATATCAATCACGTCACTGGGCAGCAAGTGGCTGAACAGGTGAGAAAACACCATAAAAACGCCTACTATCACCCCGAATTGAGTTCTTTAGGTCAATTCCTGTTAGAAATTCTCCAACCAGGGGATCTGGCTCTGTTCCTCGGCGCTGGCAATCTCAATCAAGTTATCCCCGAAATGCTCTCTCATTACCGCGAACAATTAGCAGTTAGAGTATAGGATTCAGTTATCAGTTATCAGTTATCAGTTATCAGTTATTATGTTTACTGATTACTGATTACTGTTCACTGAAAATGCTCCCCAACCCCCTAAAACCCTATGATTAAAACCTCTGTTTCTCTAGCTGATTTCACTTCCTACCGGGTGGGGGGAAGAGCGCAATGGTATGCCGAACCAGTTAATCTAGAGGAATTAAGAGAAGTGTTCGCTTGGTGGCGATCGCAAGATTTACCCTTGACTGTTTTGGGGGCTGGTTCAAATTTACTAATCAGCGATCGAGGTTTACCCGGACTTGTCCTCAATACTCGCCATCTGCGATCGAGTTGTTTTGATGCCGAAACTGCTACGATTACAGCAGCGGCGGGGGAACCCCTGCCAAAAATAGCTTGGAGAGCCGCAAAAAGGGGCTGGAGGGGCCTAGAATGGGCGGTGGGTATCCCCGGGACGGTGGGGGGGGCTGTGGTGATGAATGCGGGCGCACATACCTCCTGTGTGGCGGATCGATTAGTGCGGGCGCTGGTATTAAATCCCGATGGTCAGTTAGAAACTTTAAGCAAAGAAGATTTAAATTATAGTTATCGCAGTTCTTCTCTGCAAGGGGATCAACGTTTAGTTGTCGAAGCTACATTTCAGTTAGAAGCTACCGATAATTGTGAGGAAATAATGGCAATTACTACCCATAATTTACGCCATCGCAAAAGTACCCAACCCTATGATCGTCCCAGTTGTGGTAGTGTTTTCCGCAATCCTAAACCGCAATTTGCCGGGGCTTTAATTGAGGGAATGGGATTAAAAGGTTATCAAATTGGTGGGGCGCAAGTATCAGAGTTACACGCTAATTTTATCCTGAATATTGGTTCAGCAAAAGCCTCGGATATTCTGCGTTTAATTCGTCATGTGCAGGAACAAGTGTTCGATCGCTGGTCCCTCTGGTTAGAACCAGAGGTGAAAGTTTTAGGGGAATTTGACGGGATTTAACTATTTTTCTCGATAACGGTTGAACTCAGCCACGATGGGATCGAGTGCGACGGCAAATATTTTTATAATCCTCTAGCATGGTGCGTTCCCCAAAAATCTATTGGTGGAGCGGTAGAACTTGCATTAGGGAACGCACCCTACAGCGATGGCGATCGTACTAACAGTGGGAGCAGTCTAACGGTCTAGTTATGCCGTCTTCGCTTGTGAGGTTAACTTAAGCAGTTCATTAAGCTTATTTTTTAAGTTTTGGGATGCCATAAGCGGATTGTAGACTTCTCCTGCGTAGGGTTGCCAAACATAACTAGAACTAAAGGGGCGCAATACTGGCAATATTCCTAGCTCTTGTTCGAGTGGTTTTGCTAAAACCAGTCCTGGGATAGATAAGTTAGATGATTCTTCGATAAGCTCGCTGTAAGTTCTAAATTCATCGACTTCAACACCAACCAGTGCATAACGGAATGGGGGAGCAAATCGTAGGGACTGATATAGTAAGATACCTAACTCTGTCATTGAATATGCACTTTCAGGGCTGTCTATTCCCACTTCGCTAAGATTACTTGGTGAAACACGACACCACCAATTTTCTTCTATGTCTTGGAATATATCTGTGTGACACTGGCAATGGCGACCAGTTGACAGCAACCATGATACTCCCTCAAAATGCTGAGCAAATTTATAGGCGTTGCTCTCATCCGAACCACATTCTGCCGATAGACTAAATATCCATGCCATTTTGATAGCCTCCCATTGTGTGTATGCCACTAATCAACCTTTTCCCAATATTTTTGGGTGTTTGCCAATGCTGCCTCGTACTTTTCTAGAGCCATTGTAACTCTTGGCATGATGCTAACGTGAGTTGGGCTATCTTGGACAGCCTGTAAATCCCCTGTGATATGGCTATCGTCAATTTGCCATAAAGGGTCTTTGCCAGTTCCACCAAAACTGGCAGGTTTGCGAAATGCTGGTAAACCTTCAATGGATAGGGCAACAGACATTCCCTTTGTGTCCCTAATGGCAACCGTTACAAGATCGCCATGCAACTTACGCTGTGGCTCTGGTAACAAATAGCTTTGTTCATCTAGACAACCTACTGGCATTTGCTGAATGTTTATATCGATATTAGGTCTAACCCCTAATAATCTAGCACTACGACCAATTTTGGGTCTGTCGTTTTGCTCTGCCATGCCACGATAGTAGAGTTTCGCCATCACCCACTACTTGTATTTTACCTTTAGCTTCATTGTACCTGAAGCACCAACAATAAACTCAATTGGGACACCATCAACGTCTGAAGATAGACCAACACCAGCTTTCTGAGACATTGTAATCTCTATTTCATCAACACCATTTTCTTTTCCTGCTCGAATAATGTCGATCGCTACTTTTCTTTGTTCTGCAATCTCTTTTTCGTTAGCACCTGATGTAAGAAGGGAAATACCGTCCAAAACAAGTGCTACTGGAAGCGCCAAAGGCACCAAAGGCCCCAGCCAATGACGATTCTGCGCCAAGAAGGTAAGCGCTTTATGCCGTTTTTCTAGCGTTGTGATGTCAAACTCGTTGGATTCACTCATACTCATTGGCTGGGTTCTATATAGCTATCGATTAACGAAGTGTTGGAATACAAACACAGAATATCACGCCCAAAAGCGTGTTAGCCAGATTAGCCTACTGCTAGTGGAGCAGTAGGAGCCACATTAGGGAACGCACTCTACAGCGATGGCGATCTGCTATGCAGTGCCTTCGGCATCGCACTGGGGTGTTGAGTCCGTCGGCTGCAAACCCTGGTTAGACAACTGATAGCCGTTTGACTTTGATATTGCCAATTGTCTGCTCTGCTTGCCATAGATCGTATTGCATTTGCTGATTGAGCCAACTTTCAGGAGATGTATCGAAAGCTTTCCCTAAGCGAATTGCCATTTCGGGGCTAATACCTGCCCTACCATTTAAGATGGTAGATAGGGTTTTTCGACTTACACCCAATGCTTCAGCAGCCTCAGTCACAGTCAGATTCAAAGGTTCGAGACAAAGTTCTTTAAGAACTTCACCAGGATGTGGTGGATTATGCATTTTCATCAGTGGTAGTCCTCAAGATCGACATCACAAGCATCAACACCGTCAAAGGTGAAAGTGATCCGCCAGTTTCCAGATACTCTCACCGTCCAGGTTCCTTTACGTTGCCCTGCCAGTTCATGAAGTACCAATCCGGGTAAGTTCATGTCTTGCGGTGAAGTTGCCGCACTGAGACGAGCCAGAATCAGCCGAATTCGTTGGGCATGATTTGCTTGAATACCTCGGGTGGTTCCCGATTCAAAGAACTGCTCTAGTCCTCGATGCTTGAAACTGACTATCATCCATTAAGTGTAACCCATAACGTTACTGGTTACAACCCAACGATAAAAAAATAACGCCTACTATTTTCAATATATCTCGTGGGTGGTGCGTTACGACTACTGGACTATTGATTATACGGAAACTTTCCGTATATCTCGCCCAAAAGCGTGTTAGCCAGATTAGCCTACTGCTAGTGGAGCGGTAGGAGCCACATTAGGGAACGCACCCTACAAGATCGGCGATCACACTGATTAGCTTTCGTCGGTCGGAGTGCATTGGGGTTGTTATGCCTTGTCACCAACAGATATGATGCGCCAATCACCTTATGGAATAAACAACCGACCAGCCCCCATATAGTCTTGGATATCGATCACAATTTCTACAAGCCTTTCAACGCAGCGTTCTCGATAGTCAGATTCATTGACCCTATCCGGATCGCCAATCGTAATGATCGGAAATGAAGTCGGTTGATTTTCTTCACGCATTACTTGTTCCAACGAGTCTTCACCCTTCGCATTCCGGTTTGCTGTAAGTAAGAGCATCCCGTTGGTTTGGGCAAATCTCCAAACTACTCGATCATTGCTGTCTGCGGGTAAGCCAACGTCTTCAAATGTCCTCAACCGAATTAGAGCGAGATCTAATAACCCGCTAACAACAAGACTTCCAGAGATCAGAATTGCCTGCCGATTCAAGTTGTAATCAGCCAGAACAATCATTGCTTCTTCGCTTCCCGCTTTGCTCTCCGTTCCTGAAGTTTAGCTCTAACCGCTTCATAGCCTGGACGAGGAGGAGTAGCAGCGATCCGAGCAAAACGTTCGCGATTCCTCTCTTCCCAAAATTGTTTAGTTTCTGCGGCAGTCTTTAAAACCTCCTGATATTCCGCTTCCACTTCTGTTCGATGTGTTTCAATGTAGGAAAGGGCAGCATGAATCTGAGCATCTGTAAAATTGAAGGCATCACGAATAAACTTGGGTGGATACTGAGCTTTGAGATAATCCATTACGTCATACAGAGTAATACGAGTATCCGCAATTGTAAGCCCTCGCTCTGTGCGGATTATAGCTGTTTGTCCATTCGATGCCAGTGCCATAGCAGTCTTAGCTTTTAATCATTTAATTCCATAGTAGCGCACAAAAAAAGCAAGGGGAGCCAACGTCCCCCAACAACTGATTCACAAAATCCTTAATCCTCAACCCAGACCTTCAAAATGTATTTCAGCCTCGTTCCTGCATCTAGCCAGTAATGAACTCCAACATCTGGCAGTTCAGTATCATTTGTGTGAGCGTCACCCCGTCCTATGCCATCATCAAAGGGAGTAATACGGTGTTTGGAAACCTCTTTGTGGAATTCCACCCGTGTTATTCTTGCTCCGGTGCAAGGAAATTTATCGTCTCCTCACTTACCAAGAAATCCACTTTCATAAGTTTGTGAAACATCAACTGCTAATCGTTCAGCCATAATAAACCTCCTTTTTTGCTGTAACTTTTCCGTATATCACGCCCAAAAGCGTGTTATCCAGATTAGCCTACTGCTAGTGGAGCGGTAGGAGCCACATTAGGGAACGCACCCTACGGCTAACGGCAAAACGCAGCGGCGGCAGATAACCTCGGCATCCCCACAAGCGGCTTCTATCCGTCCGCTGCCGTGGAGTGTTAGCTTGAGATCGCTAACATTAAGTGCCAATAAATCCTGAGAAAAGTTTTGTATTATCTTATTCACATTGGACCTGGTGGAGTAAGTAGTATAGTCCAGTAAGCAATTGAAACAGTAATTCCATTAGCAATTACTAGACACCAAAAAATTTTTGCTGTCCACCTAAACTTAAAAATCCAAATTAGACTCATAACCTCAACAACTGCATTCAACAGCGCAGCCAGAATACAACTCACTATCCAAGTAACTGGATTGAATGTACCCCAGTGAAACAGGGGATGGATTGTGATAGTTGCAATTAACTCCCAGACAATACCAGACAAAGGGATGCCGACAATACCTACAACTGTAGAAACGAGGTTCATCACAAGAGTCATCAATCCTACTTTCCATATTTTTTCTTGGGTCAGCCATATTAAGCAGAGGAACTCAATCAGGAGACTAATTCCAACTATCCACCATGTGTTTATACGTTCAACCAGATACAAAGACGGCCAAATGACATTTGCGAGAATCATCATTTTTATAATTAACGGATTGGCTCAATATTAATAAATTATGCTCACAGTATAATCTTTGAACAAATTTATGGACGACCTCGAAGCTCTGTCCCTGCAGAAAATCTAGCAAGCTAACGATCCGCTTCACCCGCCGCTAGTAGCCTTCACTTACTTTGTCTGCCAGTCCGGACTATACTTCTGACAGGTTTCTCTAGCACCTCTAGCAATTTCATCCTGAGCTAAAGTTTCAGGATCGTTCAAAACGGGATGGTAGCGGAGTCTATTGCAGGCGATGTCCAGCCAACCCTGCCAATTTCCAACCCAAGCTCTTACCGTCTTATCTTCACTGCCACTGACAATCCACTTGCCATCAGGGCTAAATACCAAAGATTTAACAGCCCCGTTATGATGGAACGGTTGGCTTACAGCAATTTTGTAGGGTGCGTTAGGCGGTGATAAGCTTGGAATGAAAAAACAAAATTAGTAATCCGCCGTAACGCACCAGTTAAGTATTATCAAAGTTCTCATCAACCAGAAGCTTAATCATTCTTGCTGCGCTGCTTTACGCGCAAGAAAGCGATCTCGCAATCCCTGGGGGTCAAATCTCTCTTGATTGATTACCCGAATCTCCTGTGCTTGCTGTTGTCGCTGTTGCAAGTAGGATTCTACTTCCGATTGGTGCTTGAGGTAAAAAGCGATCGTGGCGTAAACGTCAGCTAGATTTAGTGATGGGTAACGATTAACGATTTCCGCTGCCGTCGCACCCTGATGAAATAAGGTCATAAGCATTTTCGTCGCCGTGCCTAGAATTTTATTGTCTAGTACAGCATCGCTATCATAGCACGATCGATTTAACTTGACTAGGAATGGATAAAGGCAAATAATCAATTAATCGATCGAGATCAAGACTCAATGTCTGATAACTTGTTATTGGTGGGGTAGGGAATCACCTAAGTCACCCTGTTGAACTATTGATTGTCACTAAAAATGTTTAAGCGATCGCTTTTCTTGCCCCTGTTAATTTTATCCCTTAGTTGTACGCTGCTTTTTAGTGCTTGTCGTCAACAAACAGCTAATAATCCTCCGGCAACGACCAATAATAATTCAGAAACTTTAAAACTTTTATATTGGCAAGCGCCGACGATTTTAAATCCCCATCTCTCCACGGGATTTAAAGACTCAGAAGCGAGTCGCATTACCTTAGAACCTTTGGCTAGTTTCGATGAAAAAGGGGAATTAGTTCCTTTTTTAGCGGCAGAAATTCCTACTATTGAAAATGGGGGAGTTGCCCGGGATGGTAAATCGGTGACATGGAAGCTAAAAAAAGATATTAAATGGTCAGATGGTACTCCTTTTACTGCCAAAGATGTCATCGCTACCTATAATTTTATTACCAATCCGAAAACTGGTTCTACTAGCGCTGGCAATTATGAAATAGTTAAAAGTGTGGAAGCGATAGATCCCCATACAGTTAAAATAACTTTTAAGCAAGTTAATCCCGCGTGGTCATTAGTTTTTGTGGGAACAGAAGGGATGATTTTACCCGCTCATCTCTATGAAAAGTATAGCAATGAAACGGCACGCCAGGCCCCTGCTAATTTATTACCGGTGGGAACTGGCCCCTATAAAGTGGTAGAATTTAAGCCTGGAGATA
Source organism: Microcystis sp. Msp_OC_L_20101000_S702 (assembly GCF_007095705.1). Classification (NCBI taxonomy): domain Bacteria; kingdom Bacillati; phylum Cyanobacteriota; class Cyanophyceae; order Chroococcales; family Microcystaceae; genus Microcystis; species Microcystis sp. Msp_OC_L_20101000_S702. Next base: position 11,850 of record NZ_SFBO01000140.1, on the reverse strand, counting down.
CGGCAGTTTATGAACCAAATTCTTTCTTTCGAGAAGCGGATAAATTGGGTTTTCAAAGAATAGAATTAAAAGGAGGAGGTGATGCCACTTCGGCGGCAAGAGCGGTTTTACAGACACAGGAGGCGGATTATGCCTATAATTTGCAAGTAGAGGCCAAGGTTTTAAGTGATTTAGAAAAAGCGGGTCGGGGTCAGTTAATATCTAGTTTCGGTTCTTTGATTGAAAGAGTTTTATTTAATCTGAGTGATCCTAATCAAGCTACTCCTGAAGGTGAGAGGTCTAGTATTAAGTTTCCCCATCCTTTTTTGAGTGATGTGAAAGTAAGAGAAGCTTTGTCGTTAGCCGTTGATAGAGATACTATTGCCACGCAGCTTTATGGTATTACTGGGAAAACAACTCCTAATTTTATCGTGATGCCATCGGAATATAATTCGCCCAATACTAGCTATGAATTTAATCTAGAAAAGGCTAAGAAATTACTAGATGATGCGGGATGGAAAGATAGTAATGGTGATGGCACTAGGGATAAAAATGGGGTAGAAATGAAATTAGTTTTTCAAACCACTGTCAATCCTCTCCGTCAGAAAACCCAAGAAATTATCAAACAAAGTTTACAAGCGATCGGGATAGGAGTAGAATTAAAAACTGTTGATGCCAGTATTTTCTTTTCTAGCGATCCTGCTAACGATGACACGGTAGAAAAGTTTTATGCTGACCTACAAATGTACACTACTGGTAATAATAGTCCCGATCCGAAAGCCTATTTTAAAACCTTTACCTGTAGCGAAATTCCCCAAAAAGCTGATGGTTGGGCCGGGGATAATTATGCTCGTTATTGTAATCCTGAATACGATAAATTATGGCAAGCTTTTAGTCAAGAATTAAACGCAGAAAAACGGCGAGAAATAGCGATTAAAATGAATGATATGTTAATCAATAATTTTGTGATTATTCCCCTAGTTCATCGTGCCGATGTGGTGGCAATTAGCAATAGTTTGTCGGGGTTTAAATTAACTCCCTGGGATAGAAATACTTGGAACATCAAGGACTGGAAGCGTAGTAAATAAATGCTCAAATATTTTCTGAAAAGATTATTATTTTCGATTCCCACTCTTTTGGCTATTAGTATGGTGGTTTTTGGCATTTTGGCCCTAGCACCGGGGGATCCGATGGGAGAATTTGCCGCTAATCCTGCTATCACCGAAGCGGTGCGAGAAAATATTCGCAAAAGTCTCGGATTAGATCAACCGCTTCCCGTGCGTTACGTCAAGTGGTTGTTAGCATTTCTTCAAGGAGATATGGGCTATTCTTTCACCAGTCGCAGCCCAGTTTTTACCCTCATTTGGCAGCGTTTACCCACAACTATCTGGATTGTCGGTATTGCCTATATTTTCGGGGTTTTAATTGCTTTTCCTTTAGGCGTAATTTCAGCAGTCAAGCGCTATTCTTGGTTAGACAAAATCATCTCTACTTTTTCGCTACTTGGCTTTTCTTTACCCACTTTTGTAACGGGATTATTATTAATTATTATCTTTAGTGTGCAGTTAAACTGGCTACCATCTTTTTATAACAGTACCCTAGAAATCAGTGATTTTAATAGTTTGATCGAGCAGGTTAAACAGTCAATTATGCCCGTAACTGTATTAAGCTTATATCAAGGGGCGATGTTGATGCGTTTTGTGCGTTCTTCCGTAACTGAAGAAATTCACCAAGAGTACGTTAAAACTGCCTTAGCCAAGGGATTAACTAATTTTTCTGTTCTAACTAAGCATATAGTTCGCAATGCTTTAATCCCCGTTGTCACCCTGATTGCTCTCGATATTCCCTCAATTTTTACCGGTGCTTTAGTCACAGAACAAGTGTTTCGTGTACCGGGTATCGGTGCTTTATTAATTGATTCTATTTCCCGCAGTGATACCCCCGTAGTAATGGCGATTACCTTTATCTATGGGATTTTAATTGTTATCTTTAACTTAATTGCCGATTTAACCTATAGTTGGCTCGATCCGCGAGTCAGATATTAACTATGAACATCACCAAATCCTTACACACGGGGATTTTAGTCACCGATCTAGAAAAAGCTGTTAACTTTTACGAAAATGTTCTAGGATTGACTAGAATCGATCGCCCTTTTCAATACGATGGGGTTTGGTATCAAGTGGGAGATTATCAAATTCATTTAATTGTCGATACCAATTATCAAAACTACCGTCCCAATCCCGAAAAATGGGGACGCAATCCTCATCTTGCCTTCGCTATTGATGACGTGGCGGCCATGGGTAAGTATCTAGAAAGTCAAGGTTATACAATTCAAATGAGTGCCTCGGGTAGAAAGGCATTATTTGTCAGTGATCCCGATGGTAATATCCTAGAAATGAGCCAAATTTAGCCTTAATTAGCTAGACACAATTAATTACACATATCTAACTACCCCTTGCCTCTTGCCTTTTGCCTTTTGCCTATCCTAACCAAGAAGTTAATTTTGTTCTATTGCTTAAAAATTCTCGAATATGTTAGACCAATTACAGACTCAACTCTATCACCTTGAACAATACGCCGATCGCTTAGTGACTTCCCAACTAACTCACCTTAGTTTTGTCAGTATTGCCGTGATTTTTCTAGCCGGTTTACTTACCAGTCTTACCCCCTGTATGCTGTCGATGTTGCCGATTACCGTCGCTTATATCGGGGGTTACGAAAATAAAGGTCGTTTAGCGGCTTTTTGGCAGTCCACATGGTTTTCTCTGGGATTAGCCACCACCTTAGCGGGATTGGGACTAATTGCCGCTACTTTAGGAAAAGTCTATGGACAGGTGGGGATCGGTTTACCAATTATCGTCAGTGCGATCGCTATTCTGATGGGGTTAAACCTCTTGGAATTATTACCCCTGCGCTTCCCCTCCCTTGGCGCTACCGATTGGATTACCGGCGATTTTCCCCCGATTTTGCGGTCCTATCTTCTCGGTTTAACATTTGGTTTAATCGCCTCTCCTTGCAGTACACCTGTTCTAGCAACTTTATTGGCATGGGTGGCAAATACGGGAGATTTAAGCTTAGGAGGGGGATTATTGTTATCCTACACTGCCGGCTATGTTTTACCCCTAATTATCGTCGGTTCTTTTACTGCCTCGCTGAAAAGCTTTCTTTCTCTGCGTCAATGGTCCGGGTGGATTAATCCTGTCAGTGGGGTTTTATTAATCGGTTTTGGAGTTTTTTCTTTATTATCCCGTCTGCTGTGATGGTGGAGAGTTATGATAGATAATTGGCTAGAATTGCAAAACTTTTAACTATGACTATATCGGAAACTTCCTCAAATTTAAAGAATAGACCGCCTCAATGGGGACGTAAATTTATCCAGACTATTGCCGATCTGCGATTAGCAATTATCCTCTTACTTTTAATCGCTATTTTTAGCATTTCTGGGACGGTAATAGAACAGGGTCAATCTCTATCTTTCTACCAAGCTAATTATCCTGAAAAACCCGCTTTATTTGGGTTTCTGACTTGGAAAGTTTTATTACTATTGGGATTAAATCATGTTTATAGCACTTGGTGGTATCTATCATTATTAATTCTCTTTGGTTCCAGTTTAACCGCTTGTACCTTCCGACGACAATTACCCGCTTTAAAAGCGGCCAGAAAATGGCAATTTTATCAACAATCTCGCCAATTTCAAAAACTGGCTTTAAGTGCTGAATTAGAAACTGGTTCCCTAGAATCCCTCACCCCCCTATTAGAAAAAAAAGGCTACAAAGTTTTTCTAGAAAATAACAGTCTTTATGCTCGTAAAGGTCTGATCGGTAAAATCGGTCCGATTATCGTTCATGCAGCCATGTTAATTATTTTAGCAGGAGCAATCTGGGGAGCGTTAACGGGGTTTTTCGCTCAAGAAATGGTAGCTAGTGGCGATAGTTTTCAGGTTAAAAATATTATTGAAGCTGGACCATTATCTAAAAATTCTCTCCCCAAGGATTGGGGGATTAAAGTTAATCGTTTTTGGATTGATTATAGTCCTAAAGGTGATATAGAACAATTTTATTCTGATTTGTCGGTGATCGATAATCAAGGACAGCAGATCGATCGCAAAACTATTCAAGTTAACCAACCTTTGCACCATAAAGGGGTGACTTTTTATCAAACCAGTTGGGGAATTGCTGGGGTAAAAGTACAGGTGAATAATAGTCCGATCCTACAGCTACCGATGGCTAGTTTAGACACCAAAGGTAATGGACAAATCTGGGGAACGTGGATTCCGACTAAAACCGATCTTAGTGAGGGAGTTTCTCTTTTAACCAGAGATTTACAAGGTACGGTAATCGTCTATGATGCTAAGGGAGATTTAACCTCTGCTGTACGAGAAGGAATGACGATTCCTATCAATGGAGTTAATCTAAAAATAGTCGAATTAGTGGGCAGTACAGGGTTACAAATTAAGGCAGATCCGGGAGTACCTATCGTCTATTTAGGTTTTGCTTTATTGATGATGGGAGTGGTAATGAGTTACTTTTCCCATTCGCAAATTTGGGCTTTACAATCGGGCGATCGCTTTTATATTGGTGGTAAAACTAATCGCGCTCAAGTCAGTTTTGAACGGGAAATAATTGATACTATCGAAATGTTAAAGTTAAAGTAGAATTGACGTTAATTTGGTGTCGTTTCCCGATGAAAAGTTCTGTTTATCTATCTTTTGCCTTTTGCCTACCCTAACCAAGAACTTAATTTTGTTCAATTACTTATATGCCAGAATTGCCAGAAGTAGAAACGGTGCGTCGCGGATTAAATCAAGTTACCCAGGGCAAAAAAATTATCGGTGGGGAAGTATTATTACAGCGTACCCTAGCCTATCCTAATTGTGAGGCAACTTTTCTGCAAGGAATTGCTCAGACTACGATTACCAATTGGCAGCGCCGAGGCAAATATCTCCTCGCCAATTTAGATAATGGTAGCAGTATCGGGGTTCATCTGCGTATGACCGGACAATTGCTCTGGGTAAAAGATACCACTCCCCTGCCGATTCATACGCGCTTACGCTTCTTTTTTGCCAATCAACAAGAATTGCGCTTCGTCGATACCCGCACTTTCGGGAAAATTTGGTGGATTGCCGCCGATAAAACCCCAGAAAGCGTGATTACTGCTCTCAAAAAACTGGGATTGGAACCCTTTGATCGCAATTTTACCCCCGATTACCTCTATAGTCACTGTCAAAAAAGTCGTCGTCCGATTAAAACTTTTCTCCTCGATCAAAATGTGGTGGCAGGAATTGGTAATATCTACGCGGATGAAGTTCTTTTTAAAAGTGGTATCCATCCCCAAACTGCCGCTAATCTCTTAAAAATTGAGCAAATAGACTTATTGACAAAAAACATTATTTCTGTACTGGAAACAGCGATCGCTGAAGGCGGCACCAGTTTTAGCGATTTTCTCCACGTTACGGGAGTTAATGGCAATTATGGGGCGATGGCCTGGGTTTATGGTCGTACTGGCGAAAATTGTCGCCTTTGCGGTGCAACTATTGCCAGAATTAAATTAAGTGGACGCTCCTCTCATTTTTGTCCCCAATGTCAAGTCTCAACAGTAATCAGTAAACAGTTGTAAGCTGATAGCTAGATGGTCAGGTCACGGAAATCGATGCAAAGTTCACTGAAAAGGATTATCATCGGTGCGAGTTTTTTTCTCGCTACGGTAGTCGGAGCAACTATCGGTTATATGGCCTACGGTTGGAGTTTTCTAGATGCCGTTTATATGGTGATTATCACCATATTTGGGGTAGGTTTCGGGGAAGTTAAACCGATTAACACTCCCAGTCTGAGAGCTTTTACCATGTTAGTTATCATCTGTGGGACTACCTCGGCCGTTTATGTGGTGGGAGGGTTTTTTCAGATGCTCACCGAGGGAGAAATTAACAAAGCCTTTAGCGATCGCCGGATGAATAAAGAGATGGAATCCCTAGAAAATCACGTCATAATCTGTGGTTTTGGGCGCATAGGACGCATCCTAACGACTAAATTGGCAAAAACAGCCCAATCCTTTATTATCGTCGATAATAACCCCGATCGCATCCGATTAGCTCAGGAAAAAGGTTACATAACTCTTAATGGTAACGCCACCGATGAAAGTATTCTCCAAAAAGCCGGCATCGACAAAGCGCGAGTTTTAGCGACTGTGTTACCCGATGATGCCTTAAATGTCTTTATCACTTTAACCGCAAGAGAACTCAGTCCGCAACTATACATCATCGCTAGAGGAGAATATCCCAGCACTGAGAAAAAATTAAAATTAGCTGGAGCCGATCAAGTGGTTTTACCTGCTACCATTGGAGCAGAGAGAATGGCCCATTTAATCACCCATCCGGCCGCGATTGATTTTTTACAGGAAGATGAAGGTAGGCGCAATCTTAACGAATTATTAGCCGATATCGACCTACAATTTGAAGAATACTCGATTTTAAGCAATTCTCCTTTTTTGGGACAACCCATCAGTCAGATGGAAGTGCGGGGACAGGGTGCTTTTATTATCGTTGCTGTGCGTCAATTTGATGGTGGTGTCATCGCCCATCCCGACAATTCCACCATTCTACAGCAAGGCGATACGGTCATTTTATTAGGTCATCGGGGCGATGTTCCTAATTTTGCCCGTCGTTATGCTCTGCGTCGAGAAATGCGCTATCGTGGGTCTTCTTGGTAGGATATTTACCTACAAAAAAGTTGAGATTTTCTGGAATTAATTTCGCTGCCGATGGAGATAAGACTAGCTCACTAATTATCTCCAGAGACAGCTATGAAATTAACCTATCGCGGCATTGCTTACGAGAAAAATCCCACTGCCACCGTTGCTTCCAGTCCGCTGATTTTAGGCTATCGTGGTGTTCCCTATTTAAAAAACCGTGATGTCGCTCAAAGCATTGAGAAACCGGTAGCCGTTACCTATCGCGGTCAAGCCTATAATATCACTCAGTCTTTAGCTTCTTTGCCCATGGAAAGACCCTCTTTAAGTTTTTAACTTCTAGTTCTTTTTTCAATCAATCTCTTTTAAAGATTGTCAATTAATGATTTTATCAATTACCTTAAACGGGTTGTATCTCCCCTCTTGCTCCCTTGCTCGAAGGGAGATTTTTTTACTCGTTTTTGCCAACAAGAAATAAGTACCTAAGCAAAATTAATTACACATATTTTTCCCTTCCGCAGTTCCGCAGTTCCAGCGTTCCCCCGAAAGGGGGTGTGAATTTAATTTTGTCGAACTGCTGATAGTTATCAGTTTTTTGTAGAATAGGGAGATTGAGAAAACGAATACCTGCCCCTATGACAAGATTCCCTTTGACTGGTCGCTATTCTGGTTTATGCGTCTTGCTCACTTTATTCTGGTTAAGCGGTCAATCTTTACCAGTGCGAGCGGAAAAAATCTATAATCCCGTCCCCCTCATCCTCAATAAAGAAATTAACGATACTCTCACCGACAAGGATATTCCCACGGGTGAGGGGGGGTTTGCTAGGGATTATACCGTAGATTTGGAAAAGGACGATCAGGTGGCCATCGATCTCAAATCGGAAAACTTTGATGGAGTTTTAATTCTCCTGGCCGACGATGGTTCCACTGTAGCGGAAAATGATGATGGTCCCGATGGTGGCACTAATGCTCTCCTTTTTGCACGGATTACCGAGTCGGGTAAATATATTATTCGGGTGAGAGCTTTCGGAGAAACCGGTGGGGGAAAATTTACCCTGAAATTAACCCGTTTACGGGCCGTGGAGGGCAAAAATTAGCTAATTATTGTCAAAAAAACCAAGAATAGAGCCTCTGTCCACTCTACCACCGCACCGTAGGTATCGCCAGTGTGACCGCGAAGACGACGATATAACCAGTAACCAGTAAGCAGAGCGAGGGCGATTCCAGCACTAATGGCGATTATTCCCCACCTTAGACCACCAAATAGGGCGATTAACCCCCAAATTACTCCCCCACAGTCCCAAGGCAGACAAAAAGCCACTTTATGAAAGGCTCCCTTGCCGGTGGGTTTGAGGTAGGGATAAAGAGCGATCGCCATTACTTGCCCCCAACGTCCCCAAATTGGTGCTAAAATTAGAGCTAAGGCTCGATTATCGCTTAAATCCGTCAAAGCGGCGATTTTTAGCAGCAAAACCATGGTCACGGCCATGACTCCAAAGGCCCCGGTAACACTATCGGCCATGACCGCTAAACGACGCTGGGGGTCGGTGACAGCTAAACCATCGGCCGTGTCACTAACTCCATCAAGGTGTAGTCCTCCCGTTAGATAAACCCAAACTCCCACAAGGACAACCGCACGAGTCAGGGGTGGCATTCCCAGACCAGCTAGAGTTATATCGAGCAAAACCAGAATTAAACCCAAAAATAAGCCCACTAAGGGAATCCATCGGGCAATTCTACCAAAATCCGGCCAGGCAATCGGAACGGGAATAATCGTGTAAAAAGCGATCGCACCTAAAAATGAGCGAATTTCTTGACAAATGAAGTTAAATATGGTAATCAATCTCCCCAAAATTAGATTCCGGTATGGCAGCCTTTCTCATAAAGATGAAGTATAACCTAATTTTGTATCGGCCACCCTGTGGGATTTTCAAAACATCTGAGAACGCCTATAATAATTTAATTCGGCATAACAGACTTACTTGTAATTTTATAGAAAAACTTCTTGCGATCGCTCTATAGGAGAGTAATATGCGGAAAGATTTCTTAAAAAAATGTGTATTTAGCGTGATATGTGGAAAGTTTCCGTATAATCCATAGTTAGGCCAAACAGTGAAGTCCGTCAAGGTTGCCTGTTTCAATTAGAGATTAGGTGATCGCAAAATGGTTCGCTTCCTTGTTCAGTCCACAGGGGTTATTCGCGATCATGGAAATTAAGAATAGTTAAGTGATCGGGCATAACACACCATTGGAGCGGACAATATTAATGGGTTTTTGTTGGGGGGGAAATACGATCATTTACCGCTCAATTAAACCTTTGGGTAAACACGAGGTATTCGTTTTTTAGGTAAGTTTCAGCAATTTTAAAGATCACAGAAGGAGTTAAATATGTCAGCAGAGAATATTCCTATTCAAATACAAGATAGAGATAATGTACTTGTGGCTGATGAAGGCATAGAATGGCGTTATGGAAAACGCCCTGATTATTCAGGAACGAATAAAACATTAAGGGCGCAAAGCGAAAAACACCATCCAACTGGCTCATTAGAAGCTATTGCACAAAATTTAGTAAGAACATTTGAAATGGAAGCCACTTATAAGCTAAATCCAAATCAATGGACATCGGTGGATATACATCAATTTAGAATGCGTACTAACCACGGTCCGGAATATACGGTACAAGACATTATAGAACGCGGAACTTATAATTTATTTTTAGGCGAAACACCGGTTTATAGTTCAAAAGCAGAAGATTTTGAATCAGGTGCAGCAAGTTTTATGAATGCTTTTAAAACTGGCTTTGTTTGGGAAGTTATTGAAGCTTATAGCGGTCCGCCAAGAGTTATTTTTAAATGGAGGCATTGGGGAACACATCAAGGAGAATTTAAAGGTCACGCGCCTACCAACAAACTAATTGAGGTATATGGCATTACAATTGCTGATGTAAATGCAGATTTAAAACTGACTTATGTCGAACATTTTTTTGATAATAGCCAATTTTTAGAAAAATTGGTTTCTGGCGGAAAGTGTCCAATGCACGGTTAGGAGAGGATAACTAAGTGTGATGGCGAAGGCAGTGCGTAGCAGTACGCTGATCCTGTCGGTTGGGTTGGCGGCTGTTACCCAACACCCTCAAAACCAAGATTAAATAAGGTAGGATAGAGAGCGAAAAGATATTCTAGGTTGCCGTGAATGGAAGCGTCTATATTGAAACAAGTATTTTTGGGCATTTAACCGCCAGACCCACTGACAATCTGATCGTTGCTGCTAATATCAAGATCACCCAGGATTGGTGGAACGAACATAGTAGCTCATTTACGCTTTACGCATCAGAGATCGTTGAAGATGAGGCAGCTAAGGGAGATCCGATAATCGCCGCTCAACGGTTAAACTTGTTACAATCCCTAATGCTTCTCGAACTTACGGAAGATGCGTTTGAACTTTCGCAAGCGTTTCTGACTCAAAGCAATCTGCCACTAAAGGCATCTAATGACGCTTTACATATGGCATTAGCAACCGTCTATAACTTAGATTATTTGCTAACATGGAACTGCAAGCACATGGCAAATGCCCAAATTCAGCGTAAGCTGGCTCAGATTAGTTCTGATCTCGGATATATATTGCCAGTTATTTGCACTCCTTATGAGCTTATTGGATATAACCTAGAGGTCTAGTCATGTATAAAAATGAAATTCTCGATGAAATTCACAAGTATAGAGAAGAATACGCTCAATCGTTTCAATATGACTTAAGAGCTATTTTTAATGACTTAAAGCAGAAGCAACTGGCTCATAAAGATAGATTAGTTAGGTTGCCAATTAAGCGAGCGTCTAACAAATCACTGCACCCGACCGCCGGCTAAAGTATTCAATGGAACCGCTAAATCTATAGTGCGATGGCGAAGGCACTGCGCAGCAGTACGCTGATCCTGTCGGTTGGGTTGACAGACATTGGCATCTGGTAAGTTTAGGGATGGAATTAGATCTTTATAACCCTGAACGAGACAGTCACGTACATTACTGTTCATCAGAGCTTTTGTGCGGTGAAGACGCTCCTCCGTGAGCTCAGGTCTATTCTTCAAAAGATTCCGAATCCACTCATCATGAATTTCATCGAAAATTTGGGTCTGAAACCCCGTCGTTCTACGACGGCTTTACTGTTAAATATGAGCATCGTTTACGAAATATATGCTAAAATGTGAGATATGGAAAAAGCCTATTCTTACCGATTTTACCCCACACCAGAACAAGAGTCGCTATTGCGGCGCACATTGGGCTGTGTAAGATTGGTTTACAACAAAGCTCTCCACGAACGAACACAAGCTTGGTATGAAAGACAAGAAAGAGTAGGATATACTGAAACTTCTTCAATGCTAACCGACTGGAAAAAGCAAGAATAATTAGAGTTTTTAAACGAAGTTAGCTGTGTACCTTTACAACAAGGGTTAAGACACCTACAAACAGCTTTTACTAACTTCTTTGCTGGTCGTACTAAGTATCCCACCTTTAAGAAAAAACATCAAGGAGGAAGTGCCGAATTTACCAAATCTGCTTTTAAATTTAAAGACAAACAAATCTATTTAGCCAAATGCACAGAACCTTTACCTATTCGATGGTCAAGACAAATACCAGAAAGCTGTGACCCAAGTACAGTAACAGTCAGATTACATCCATCAGGACGTTGGCATATCTCAATTAGATTTGATGACCCAACGATTAAGCCTTTACCAGTAACAGATAAAGCCATTGGAATTGACTTAGGAATTAGTAGCATTGTGATTACCAGCGATGGCGATAAAGTATCTAATCCCAAGCATTTTAAAAAGCATTATCGGAGGTTGCGAAAAGCGCAAAAAAATCTTTCTAGAAAACAGAAAGGGTCAAAAAATCGTGAAAAAGCAAGAATCAAAGTAGCCAGAATTCACGCTCAAATTAACGATAGTAGAAAAGACCATTTACACAAGCTAACCACTCAATTAGTTCATGAAAACCAAACGATTGTGGTTGAGAATTTAGCCGTCAAGAATATGGTCAAAAACCCTAAATTATCTCAGGCAATATCTGACGTTAGCTGGGGAGAAATCACCCGACAATTAGCCTATAAATGCCGTTGGTACGGTAGAAATTACATCGAAATAGATAGATGGTTTCCTAGCTCTAAAAAGTGTAGTAATTGCGGGTATATTGC